>CAYTYU010000040.1:0-19312 GCA_964440815.1 uncultured Chitinophaga sp. | reverse complement strand
CGCACCGCGGCGCTCGCGGCGTCGAGGGCCAGCGCGACGGCGGCGCCGGCGCGCTCGATGGCGTCCATCTCGGCCGCCGTGCGCAGCGACATCTCGCCGTGCCGGGTGGCACGGGCGGACGCGGCGCGGTCGGCGACGGCGAAGGCGGCCATGGTCAGCTCACGCTCCTCATGCGGGCGCCGCGCGGGTCGCCGCCCTGCCCCAGGAAGCCGGCGTAGTTGCGCATCACCAGGTTCGCCTCCAGGCGCTGGATCAGGTCCAGGCCCACCGAGACCACGATGAGGAGCCCCGTGCCGCCCAGGAACTGCGCGACGTCGAAGGGGATGCCCATCGCCTGCGTGACGAGCGTCGGGATCACCGCGATCAGGGCCAGGAAGCCGGCGCCCACGTAGGTGATGCGATTCAGCACCGTCGAGAGGTACTCCGAGGTGCGCGGGCCGGGGCGCAGGCCGGGGATGAAGGAGCCGTGGTCCTTCAGCTGCTTGGCCATGTCGTCCGGGCTCATCTGGACGGTGGTCCAGAAGTACGCGAAGAAGTAGATCAGCGCGATCTCGCCGACGATGTACGGGAACGTGCCGATCATCGTCTCGCGCGCGAGGAACCCGGTGACGCCCTTCCACCACGAGTCCTGCGCCACCGCGTTGTCCCACGCGCCGGCGAGGGCCGACGGGAAGATCATCAGCGAGCTGGCGAAGATGATGGGCATCACGCCCGAGTGGTTGATGCGCAGCGGCAGGTAGTGCTTCTGCCCGCCGTAGACCTTGCGGCCGCGGGTGTGCTTGGCCTGCTGGATCGGGATGCGCCGCGTGGCCACGGTCATCAGCACCGCGCCCGCGGTGATCGCCACGAAGCTCGCGATCAGGACGGCCAGGCCCGCGATGCCGATCTTGCCCGGCTCCGCGCCCTGCCGCGGGTCGAAGTTCTCCACGACCCAGCCGATGGCGTTGGGCATGCGGCTGAGGATGCCGGCGGTCAGGATGATCGAGACGCCGTTGCCGATGCCGTACTTGTCGACCTGCTCGCCCAGCCACATCAGGAACAGGCTGCCGGCGGTCAGCGTGGCGATGCCCACCACGTAGAAGATCACCGTGTTCGGCACGTTCTGCAGGAAGAGCGGCTGCACCAGGTTGGAGCCGCGCAGGTAGTTGAGCCAGATCCAGCCCTGGACGAAGCAGAGGCCCACCGTCAGGTAGCGCGTCCACTCCATCAGCTTCTGCTGGCCGGACATGCCCTCCTTCTTCAGGTCCGCCAGGGGCGGGTAGACCGCGCCCAGCAGCTGGAAGATGATGGAGGCCGTGATGTAGGGCATGATGCCCAGGCCGAAGATCGTGCTCTGCCCGAGCGAGCCGCCCGAGAAGATGCTGGCGAACTGCAGCAGGCGGCCGAAGCCGCTGGCGTTCTGCGACGCCGTCTTGGCCGCCTCCACGAGCGCCGACTGGTCGACGCCCACCACCGGGATCCAGAAGCCGATCCGGTAGATGGCGAGCACGCCCAGCGTGAACAGCACGCGGTTGCGCAGCTCGGGGATGCGGAAGATGTTGGCGAACGCCTTGAACATTCAGCTCGCTCGGTTCACTCGGCGACCTTCGCGGTTCCGCCGGCCTTCTCGATCTTCTCCTTGGCGCTCGCGGAGAACTTCGCCGCGACCACCGTCAGCTTCTTGCCCAGGTCGCCGTGGCCGAGGACCTTCAGCGGCAGCGTCGCGTCGGGCACCAGGCCCAGCTTCGCAAGCGCGGCGATCTCGACCGTCGCGCCGGCGTCGAAGTGCTTGCCCAGCACCTGCACGTTGACGACGTGGAAGAGCGTGCGGAAGCCGTTCTTGAAGCCGCGCTTCGGGAAGCGCCGCATGAACGGCGTGGCGCCGCCCTGGTAGCCCGGACGGCTGGTCCAGCCGGCGCGGCTCTTCGCGCCCTTGTGGCCGCGGGTGCTGGTACCGCCGATGCCGCTGCCCTCGCCGCGTCCGACGCGCTTGCGGGGGCGGTGCTTGCCGACGACCTTGGTGATGTCATGGATCATCATGGCGGGAGATCTCCCTTGCCTGTGTCTGGTGGTTCGTGGTCAGTGGTGGACTGGTGATCGCGGTCCCGTCAGCCGGCGGCCGGGGCCTCCGGCGCCGCGGGTGCGGCCGGGGCAGGCGCCGCGGCCGGGGCGGGAGCCGCCGCAGCCGGGGCAGGTGCCTCCTCGTGGAAGCGCGGGCCGCGCGGGCCGCGCGGGCCGCCGCGACCGCCGCGGCGACGCTCGTCGCCGAGGGTGTTCTTCGGGGCCTGCATCTTCTCGCCGGTGCGCACCTGCGGCATCGCGGCCAGGCCGCGCTCGACGGCCTGCTCGACCATGGTGTGGCCGATGGTCACGCCGCGCAGGGCCTCGACCTTCTCGCGGGTCTGCAGCTGCTCGAGGGCGTTGACGGTCGCCTTGACGAGGTTCTTCGGGTTGGTGGAGCCGTAGCTCTTCGTGAGGCAGTCCTGGATGCCGAGCATCTCCAGCACCGCGCGCACGGCCGCGCCGGCGAGGACGCCGGTGCCGGGGGTCGCGGGCAGGAGGCGCACCTTCGAGGCGCCGAAGTGGCCCTCGACCATGTGCGGCACGGTCTTGCGCAGCAGCGGGTAGGCAACCATCTTGCGACGGCCTTCCTTCTGCGCCTTCTCGACCGCCTGGGGGACCTGGTTGCTCTTGGCGTAGCCCACGCCGATCTTGCCGCGCTTGTCGCCCACCACCACCATCGCGGCGAAGCTGAAGCGGCGGCCGCCGGCCACGGTGGAGCTGGTGCGGAACACGCCCACCGTGGTGGACTCGATGCTTGATGTTTCGTCGATGATCTCAGCCATGTCGTTGGCCTCGTGCCTGTTCGTCGGGGGGAGTGCGGGTCAGAACTTGAGGCCGCCTTCGCGCGCCCCGTCGGCGACCGCCTTGATGCGGCCGTGGTAGCGGAATCCGTTGCGGTCGAACACGACCGCGTCAACGCCCGCCTTGCGGGCGCGCTCGGCCACCGCCGTGCCGACGGCCTTCGCGGCGCCGACGTTGCCGCCCTTGCCGGTGACCTCGGTGACGTCGCGCGAGCTCGCCGAGGCCAGCGTGCGGCCGGCGAGGTCGTCGATGACCTGCGCGTAGATGTGCTGGAGCGAGCGGTACACGCAGAGGCGCGGGCGCGCGGGCGTGCCCATCATCTCCTTGCGCATGCCCTTCTTGCGGCGCTCGCGGCGGACGGTCCTGGCGTTGCTCTTGTCCATGGTGGTGTTCCTTCGGGTGGGCGGGCTCAGGAGCCGAACGCCTTGCCCTGCTTGCGCTGGATGACCTCGTCGACGTACTTGATGCCCTTGCCGTTGTAGGGCTCAGGCTTGCGCTTGGCGCGGCACCTGGAGGCGAACTCGCCGACGGCCTGCTTGTCGGGGCCGCTGACGGTGACCATCGTCTGGTTGACCTCGACCTTGAGGCCGTCGGGGATGGCCACGTCGAGCGTGTTGGCGAAGCCGACCGTGAGGACGAGCTTCTTGCCCTGCACGCGCGCGCCCCAGCCGACGCCGACGATCTCGAGCTTCTTCTCGTAGCCCTTGAGGACGCCCTCGATGCCGGTGGCGATCAGCGCGCGGGTGGTGCCCCAGAAGGCGCGGTTGCCGCCGACGTCGACGATCGCCGGGTCCATGGTGACCTCGAGCGTCGAGCCATCGACCTTGACGCCGACCTCGGGCCGGTACTTGAGCGAGAGCTTGCCCTTGGGGCCCTCGAGGTTCACCGTGCGGGCGGCGGCGTTGACGGCCACCTTGACGCCGGAGGGGATCATGACGGGCTTGCGTGCGATGCGGGACATGGTGCTGCTCCTGTGCGCGATGCCTGGTTCAGGCGACGGTGGCCACGACCTCGCCGCCGATCCGCTTCTCGCGGCACTCGCGGTCGCTCATGACGCCCATGCTGGTGGAGACGATGGCGATGCCCAGGCCCGACATCGGGCTGGGGAGCTCCTCGACGCCGCGGTAGATCCGGCAGCCGGTGCGCGAGACGCGCTCGAGGTGGTGGATGAGGTGCTCGCCGCGCGGGCCGTACTTGAGGTCGAGCCGGATCAGGCCCTGGCGGCCGTCGGCCACCACCTCGAAGCCCCGGATGTAGCCCTCCTTGGCGAGGACCCCGGCGACGCCGCGGTTGAGCTTGTTGTTGAGGACGGTCACCTGCTTCTGCCGGATGCGGCAGGCGTTGCGGATGCGGGTGAGCATGTCTGCGGTGAGGTCATGAAGCGCCATGGTCGGCTCCTTCTGTTCCGTGTTTCGTTGGGGTCACCAGGACGCCTTGCGCATCCCCGGGATCATGCCCTGGAGCGCGAGCTCCCGGAGCATGTGCCGGCAGATGCGGAACTTGCGGTAGTTGCCGCGGCTGCGGCCCGTGATCTCGCACCGCAGCTTGTCGCGGGTGCTGAACTTCGGCTTCCGCTTCATCTTGGCGAAGACGCGCTTGCTGGCCATTCTGGTGGGTCCTTGTCGGGTTCTCTGGTTCGGGGTGCTGCGCGGTCGGGCGCGGTTACTTCTTGCGGTCCTCGGGCTTCTCGAACGGCATGCCCAGCTCGGCGAGCGCGAAGCGGCTCATCTTCGGGTTGCTGTTGCGGAAGACCACGGTGATGTTCATGCCGTGCGAGAAGTTCACGCTGGCCATGTTGATCTCCGGCCACACCGCCTGCTCGCTCAGGCCGAAGCTCCACGAGCCGCCCTTGTCGAAGGAGCGGTCGCTGACGCCGCGGAAGTCCTTGATGCGGGGGATGGCCAGGTTCACCATCCGGTCCAGGAAGCTCCACATGCGCTCGCGGCGCAGCGTGACCATGAACCCGCTGGGCGCGCCCTCGCGCACCTTGAAGTTCGACACGCTCTTCTTGGCCAGCGTCATGACCGGCTTCTGGCCGGTGATCCTGCGGTAGGTGTCGATCACCGTGTCGCGGATCTCGGGCTTCAGCTTCTGGTTCTCGAGCTGCTTGCCGACGCCGGTGTTGACGATCACCTTCTCGATGACCGGCACCTGGTTGACGTTGGTCAGCCCGAACTCCTTCATGAGCTTCGGGGCGACCTGCTCCTTGAAGGCCTTCTGGAGCCGGGGCATGTCGGTGGCTGCGGAGGTCATTTCTGGGCTCACTTCCTGCCGGCCTTGCGGGCGGGCGAGATGGCGCCGAGTTCCTTGCCGTCGCGGGCGGCGACGCGGACCTTGGAGCCGTCGGGCTTGGTGGCGAAGCGCACGCGGGTGGGCTTGCCGTCGGACATCGGGCTGACCTTCGACACGTGGATGGGCAGCTCGGCCTTGACGATGGCGCCCTTGGGGCGCTGCTGGGTGGGCTTGAGGTGCTGGGTGCGGAGGTTGATCCCCTTCACCACGCACGTCGACGACTTCGGGTCGACGGACACGACCTCGCCGGTCTTGCCGCGGTCGGCGCCGGAGCGGACGAAGACGACGTCACCCTTGCGGATGTGGGCTGGCATCAGACGACCTCCGTGGCGAGGGACACGATCTTCATGAAGTTCTTCTCGCGCAGCTCGCGCGCGACGGCGCCGAAGATGCGGGTGCCCTTCGGGTTGCCTTCCTTGTCGACCAGGACGCACGCGTTCGAGTCGAAGCGCACGTAGCTGCCGTCGTTGCGGCGGGTCGGGGCCTTCACGCGCACGATCACGGCCTCGGCCTTGTCGCCGGCCTTGACCTGGCCGTTCGGGATGGCCTCCTTGATCGCGCACATGACGCGGTCGCCCACGCCCATGGTGACGCGGGTGAATCGGCCGCTGGCGGTGGACACGCCCATGATGCCGATCACCATGGCGACCTTCGCGCCGCTGTTGTCGGTCACCTCGAGCCTTGATTCCTTCTGGATCATCGCTTGACTGCCTTCCTTCGGGTCCTTGGTCGGGTCACTTGCGGCGGGAGCCGGTGTCGGTCTCGAACACGTGGTCGATGCCGCCGGCGGCCTTCTCGACCACGCGGACCACGGTCCAGCGCTTGGTGCGGGAGATGGGGCGGCACTCCGCGATCTCGACGCGGTCGCCGACGCCGGTCTCGTTCTTCGCGTCGTGCACGTGCAGCACGGTGCGCTTGCGCACGTACTTGCCGTACTTGGGGTGCTTGGCCACGTACTGGATGGCGACCTTGCGGGTCTTGTCGCGCGTGGCGGTCTGGACGACGCCCACGCGGCGCTGGGCGTTCTCGCCCACCTTGATCTCTGCCTTGGTGCTCACTTGGTTGCCTTCTTCCTGCGTGCGCTGCGCTCGGTCAGGACGCGAGCCAGGTCCTGGCGGTTCTTGCGGAACTGGGAGTGGTCCTTCACCTTCTCGGTGACCGTCTGCGCGCGGAGCTCGAAGAGCTTCTTGCGCAGGCGCGCGGCCTCGGCGGCGATCTCGTCGTCGCGGAGCTTCTTGACCTCTGCTGCCTTCATCTCTGGGCTGCCTTTCGGGTGGTCGGGGTCAGACGGCGAGCCGGCGGCCGACGAAGCGGCAGCGGACCGGCATCTTGTTTGCGATTCGGGCGAACGCCTGCTTGGCGAGGTCCTCGGGCACGCCCGCGATCTCGAACAGCACGGTGCCGGGCTTGATGCGCGCGGCCCAGAAGTCGACGTCGGCCTTGCCGGTGCCCATTCGGGTCTCCAGCGGCTTCTTCGAGATCGGCTTGTCCGGGAAGACGCGGATGAACACCTTGCCCTGGCGGCGCAGGAAGTGCTGCGCCGCGATGCGTCCGGCCTCCAGCTGGCGGCCGGACATCCAGCACGCCTCCAGGCTCTGCAGGCCGTAGTCGCCGAACGCGACGTAGTTGCCGCGCGTGGCGTTGCCCTTGAGCTTGCCGCGCTGCTGCTTGCGGAACTTGACTCGCTTGGGGATGAGGTTCGACATCGTTGGTTCCTGCGGTCAGTGTGCGGTCAGCGACGGCCGCGGGCGCGGGCCCGTCCGCCGGCGGCGTTGGTGGTCACGTCGTCCTCGGCCTGCTCGAAGAGGCCCTTGTAGACCCAGACCTTGATGCCGATCACGCCGTACGTGGTGGTGATGTGCGCCACCGCGTAGTCGATGTTGGCCTGCAGCGTGGTCAGGGGGATGGACCCGAGGCGGGTGTCGAAGTTGCGCGCGATCTCGGCGCCGCCGAGGCGGCCCGACATCAGGATGCGGATGCCCTTGGCGCCGTTCTGCATCGCGCCCTCGGCGCGCTGCTTGACGACGCGGCGGTAGTTGGCGCGCTTCTTGATCTGCTCGCCCATCGACTCGGCGATCAGGCGGGCGACGATCTCCGGGTTCTTGATCTCGATGATCTTGATGCCGACCTTGCGGCCCGTCAGCGCCTCGAGGTCCTTCGTCAGGCGCTCGATCTCGGCGCCCTTCAGGCCCACGACCTGGCCCGGGCGGGCGGTCTTGATGATCACCGAGAGCTCCTCGCGGGTGCGCTCGATGTAGATGTCCGAGACGGCCGCGTAGGGCGGGGTCTGGTTGAGCCGCTTGTCGATGAACTTGCGGATCTTGTAGTCCTCGACCAGGAGCTCGCCGTACAGCGCCTTGGGCGCGAACCAGCGGCTCTTGTGCGTCTCGGTGACGCCGACTCGGAATCCGAAGGGGTTGGTCTTCTGTCCCATTGGGGGTGCTTCCTGCTTCCTGGCGTCAGCGGACGTCGACGGACACGTGGATGTGGCTCGTGCGCTTCATGATGGGGTGCGACCGGCCGCGGTCCTTCGGCTGGAAGCGCTTGATGGTGGGTCCCTCGTCCACGCGGCTCTCGCTCACGAAGAGGCGGCCGACGTCGGCGTTGCGCTCCTCGGCGTTGGCAATCGCGCTGCGCAGGACGCTCTTGATGAACCATGCTCCGCGACGGGGGCTGAACTCGAGCGCGGCGAGCGCGTCCTCGATGCCCTTGCCGCGGATCATGTCCGCGACCAGTCGCGCCTTGCGGGGCGCGATCCGCGCAAAGCGGTGGCTGGCGGTGTACTTGCTGGTGTCGGTGGCCATCATGTGGTCTCCTCGGCGTCAGGGGCGCGGCATCAGGCCGTCGCGACGCCCTCCTTCTTGTTGGTGTGGCCCTTGAAGGTGCGCGAGATCGAGAACTCGCCGAGCTTGTGGCCGACCATCTCCTCGGTCACGAACACCTCGATGAACGACTTGCCGTTGTGGACCGCGAAGGTGAGGCCGACGAACTCGGGCACGATGGTGCACGAGCGGCGCCACGTCTTGATGGGGAGGCGCTTGCCCGTGCTCTGCTGCTGCGTCTCTGCGCGGCGGAACAGCTTCTCGTCGACGACCGGGCCCTTCTTGAGCGAACGTGACATGGTGGAATCTCCGGGTGGTCAGGGTCAGAGCTTGAGCTGGCCGTAGCGGCGGCTCTTGCGGCGGCGGATGATGAGCTTGTCCGAGGACAGGCCGTAGCGGCGGGTGCGGCCGCCCTTGGACTGCGTGCCGCTGGCGTTGGACGGCTCCTGGCCGCCCTTGGAGCGGCCCTCGCCGCCGCCGTGCGGGTGCTGGTGGTGGCTCATGGCGACGCCGCGGGTGCGGGGCCGGCGGCCCATCCAGCGAGCGCGGCCGGCCTTGCCGATCACGACGTTGGCGTTGTCGGGGTTGCCGACCGTGCCGACCGTGGCGCGGCACTCAAGGAGCACCTGCCGGATCTCGCCCGAGGGCATGACCAGGGTCGCGAAGCGGCCTTCCTTGTTGGTCAGGCGCGCGCCGATGCCGGCGGACCGGACCATCACGCCGCCGCGGCCGGGCGTGTTCTCGACGTTGTGGACCTCGAGGCCGGTCGGGATGTGCTTCAGCGGCATGCAGTTGCCGCTGCGGGGGTCGATCTGCGAGGCCGAGCTGAGCACGGTGTCGCCGGCGGTCAGGCCGCGGGGCGCCAGGATGTAGCGCAGCGTGCCGTCCTCGTACTTCACCAGGGCGATGTGGCAGGTGCGGTTGGGGTCGTACTCGATCCCCACCACCGTGGCCTTCATGTCGTCCTTCTGGCGCTTGAAGTCGATCAGCCGGTAGCGGCGCTTGTGGCCGCCGCCCTGCTGGATGACCGTGAGCTTGCCCTGGCAGTTGCGGCCGCCGGTCTTGTGCAGCGGGCGCAGCAGGCTCTTCTCGGGCGACTTCTTCGTCACCTCGGCGTGCATGTTGACCGACGCGTTGCGGCGGGCGTTGGTGGTTGGCTTGTAGACGCGGATTGGCATCGGGGTGCTCCGGTTCCGTTCAGAACAGTTCGATCTTCTGGCCCGCGGCGACGCGCACCATGGCGCGCTTCCAGGTCTTGCCCTGGACCTTGCCGTACTTGTAGGTGCGGTCGCGCTCGCGGCGGACCTGCGTGCGCACGTCGACGACCTTCACGCCGTAGATGGCCTCGACGGCCTTCTTGACGTCGGTCTTGGTGGCGCGCTGGTCGACGTGGAACGCGTACTGGTTCGAGTCGCCGGCGGCGGTCACCTTCTCGGTGACGATCGGCATCTTGATGACGTGGGTGGGTTCCATCAGTCGGCCTTCTTCTCGGAGGCGGGGTAGCAGCTGCCGTCGAGGAACGACGCGAGCGACGCGCGGTCCACGACCAGGTAGCGGTGGTTGAGCAGGTCGAACGCGTTGAGCTGCTCGATGCGGCGCACGTCGACGCCCTCGATGTTGCGCGCCGAGAGCATCGCGTTGCGGTTGTCGCCGGCGACCGCGACCAGGCACGTGCGGTCGACGCCGGCCTTGCCCAGGATCCCGGCGAACTCCTTGGTGCTCGGCTCGCCGAAGGCGAGCTTGTCGAAGCACTTCACCTCGTTGTCGACCAGCTTCGCGAGCAGCGCGTTGCGGTTGGCCAGGCGGCGCATCTTCTTGGTGAGGCTGGTGCGGAAGTCCTCGCGGGTGCGGGTCTTCGCGAAGGTCACGCCGCCGCCCTTGCGGTTCGGAACGCGGCTGGCGCCGACGCGGGCGTTGCCCGTGCCCTTCTGCTTGTAGAGCTTGCGCGTGGAGCCCTCGACCGAGCCGCGGCTCTTGGTCCGGGCCGAGCCCTGGCGCTGGTTGCCGTGGGTGACGACGTAGGCCTGCTTCAGCAGCGCGTGGCGGATCTCGCCACCGAGGACGGCCTCGTCGATCTTGAGGACGTCGACCTGCTTGCCTTCTGAGTTGATGATCGGAAGTTCAATCATGGTTCTGACCTTCGCGGGTTCTCCGCATTCGCCTCCTCCTCCCGGCGCCTGTCGTTGGCGGCGTCGGGCAGGATTCGACTCAGGTTCCTGTTTCCCGTCCGGGCGCTCCGCGCTCGGACGGCGTCGTCACGTTGTCGTGACCGCGTGGTTCCGCGCCGTCTTGGCGGCGGCCTTCACGGTCCCAGGGTGGCGCGCCTCACGCGGCGCCAGCCTGGATCCTGACCTTGCGCTTGTAGAGCCTCGAGGGCGTCTTGATGAGGAGGAGCCCGTCGTTGGCGCCGGGGACGGCACCCTTGACGAGCAGGATGTTGTTCTCGGGGTCGAGCTTCACGACGTCGAGCGAACGCACGGTGACCTGCTCGTCGCCCATGCGGCCCGCCATGCGCTTGCCCTTCTTGATCTTCGCGCCGTGGCCGCGGTCGGTGCCGTGCGAGCCGATGGAGCCGGGGGTGCGGTGCTTGCGCTCGGTGCCGTGCGTGGCGCACATGCCCTTGAAGTTGTGGCGCTTCATCACGCCCGCGAAGCCCTTGCCCTTGCTGGTGCCGACGATGTCGACGAACTTGAGCTCGCCGAGCGCGTCGACCTTGATCTCCTGCCCGAGCGTGAACGCCTGCGCGTCCGCGTCGGTGGCCAGGCGCAGCTCGCGGTGCGCGCGCTTGGGGGCGGCGCCGGCCTTGGCGTCGTGGCCGATCATCGCCTGGGTGCTGTTGCGCGGCTTCAGGTCGTCGAAGGCGATCTGCACGGCGGCGTAGCCGTCGGTCTCGCTGGTCTTCACCTGCGTGACGACGCACGGGCCGGCCTGGATGACGGTCACCGGGATGTTCGTCCCGTCGGGGCGGAAGAAGCGGGTCATGCCGATCTTCCTGCCGAGGATGCCGGTCTTGCTGCTGGACATGGTCAGGCCTTGATCTTCACGAAGACGCCGGCCGGGACGACCAGGCGGTTGAGCGCCTCGACGGTCCGGTGGTTCGGCTCGGTGATGTCGATGATGCGCTTGTGCGTGCGCATCTCGAACTGCTCGCGGCTCTTCTTGTCGATGAACGGCGAGCGGTTGACGGTGTAGATCTCGCGACGGGTGGGCAGCGGCACGGGGCCGGCGACGCGCGCACCGGTGCGCTTGGCGTGGTCCACGATCTCGCGGGCCGACGCGTCGAGCGCCTGGTGGTCGTAGGCTTCCATCCGAATTCGAATCTTGCCGCCCTGCATGGTGCTGCCGTTCCTCGGTCGCGATGAGCTCGGGTTCCGGCGGGACGGAAGGCCGGCAACGTGCCGACGAACCGGGTTCCGCAGAAACGCGAATCGACAAGTGTACTGAGGCCGCCGTGGCTGTCAACGCGCGCAGGGAGCCGTCCGTGCCCGGGCGCCCGCGGTTCGCGATAACCTCCCGCACTCATCACGATGCACCGCACCTGGATCCATCTCGTTGCAGCGACCGCACTTCTGACCGTGGCGGCGGTGGCGAACGCGCAGGGGCAGGCGCCGGGATCGCCGCCGCGAGCGCCGCGCGTTGGCGGTGTGTCCAATAATACCACACCCAAAGTCCAGGATGCCGGCCTCGAGGCCACCCCGCTCGACTTCGAACTTCTCGGCATGCGCTTCCGGCCGCCCGCCGGCAGCGTGATGCGCGCCGACGGCCAGGGCGCCAATGCCGTGTGGATCGTCTCGGAACGGTCGGAGACGCCGCGCTACATCCTGCGCATCACGCGGCTGGTGGCGAGCGAGCCCACCAGTTCCCCGGCGCGGCAGATCGACGCCCTGGTCAGGAGCGTGAGCGAGCGCCCGGCGCCGGACACCGTCTTCGCCGTCCTCGACCGCGAGGAGTTCACCCTCGGAGAGCGGCCGGCTGCCTCGCTGTACACGTCGCTGCGCGAGGGAAGCGGCGAGGACGAGGTCTCCGCGGTCCAGGGCTACTTCATGGTGCAGATCGCGCCCAACGAGTTCATCGTGATCTCGTCGCTGGTGGCGGAGCAGGACTTCCGCGCGGTGCGCCCGCTGCTCGACCGCTCGTTCCGGACCATCGAGATCGAGGACCCGGGGGTGGTCGCGGCGGCGCGCGACGCACGCGTGCAGCGAGGCGCGGCGCTCCTGGCAAGCCTCGACGAAGCGTCGCTTCGCAAGGCGCTCGACTTGCCCGCAGCGGGCGGCGCGGCGCCGGCGCCACGGTGGTTCCGCATGACGCGCACCCTCGGCGACGGCACCGTGCGCGAAGAGGGCTACATGACGCTCCTGGCGGTCGAGGCCGAGCAGGGAGTTGCCAACCCCGACCGCGCGCCGAAGGAATGGACCGCGGAGGAGCGCGAGAAGGGCCTTGCGGTTCGCGTCCAGATGCGCATCCTCGGCGACGAGCGCGGCAACACGTTCATCGACACCGACGCCCGCTACTGGATGCGCTGGGACCGTGGCCGCGAGTTCTGGACCGTGCGCACCACGGCGCGCAGCGGCAAGACGTCGAAGACCTCGTCGCAGCTGGGGATCCGCACCGAGCCGAGCGCGGGGATGCCGCGGCCGACGCTCCAGGTCGCGACCGTCAACCTCGACGTCCCGGCCGAGGAACCCAAGCGCTGGAACATCCCCACCGCCTACCTCTCGCAGGCCGAGTCGCTGCTCCTGCCGCGGCTCCTGCCCCGCCCCGACGCGCCGGTCGACCTCGGCTTCTACTGGTTCGACGCGCGCAGCGGGCGCATGACGCAGCGCATGGACCGCGTGCGCCCATCGGGCGCCGGCTTCATGCTCGAGACGCGCGCCACGCTGGAAGCGCCGTTCCTCGAGCAACGATGCGACGCCGACGGCCAGGTGGAACGCCGCGCCGCCGACGACGGCACGGTGATCGAGTCGATCGATCCGAAGGCGCTGGTCGAGCTGTGGCAGCGAAAGGGACTGCCGACGCAATGATGGGCGCGCCGCCGAGCCCCCGGCGTGCCGCACGCGGCGCGCGGACGTGGTGCCTCGCCGGCCTGGCGGCGATCGCAACCGGGTGCGTGGCCACCGAGCATGTCGAGCCGCGCGACCCCTTCGAGGTGCTGTCGACCGCCGACGTTCCGGACGGGACCACCGTCGCGGCCGTGGACCTCGAGCCGACGGGCGCAGGGACGATGACGTGGGAAGACGTGGAGACGGGGGAGCGGTTCGAGGTGCGCACGCAGGCGGCGCCGGACGCCGCACGCGCCGTCCGCACCGATCCTGCGGATGAGCGCACGCTCTCGCGCGCGGCGGACGGCGCAGTGGCGCTGGTCTCGCAGCGCGACCGTTCCGACGGCGCGGTGACCGCGTTCGAGCCGCCGCTTGAACTCGCGCCGGCGGCGCTTGCCGCGGGCACCGAGCATCGCGCCGAGTCGCGCGCCGCCGTCACGCGGCGTGCGGGCGGATCGTCCGACCGCGGCCGCGCCGTGCGCACGGCACGCCTCGCCGCGGTCGACCGCATCCGCACGCCGCTCGGCACCTTCGATGCGCCGCGCATCGACGTGCGCTTCGAGCTCGAGGTCCCGTTCGCGCACCTGACGCGGCAGACGAGCACGTGGATCCGTCCCGGCGAGGGACCGGTCGCCGTGCGGAGCGAGGAGCGGATCCTCGTGATGCGGCTCGTGCCGCGCGAGCGGCGCTCGATCCGGGTGCGCGTGCCGGACGGTGCCGCACCGGCCGCGGTGACTGCGGGAGGTGCCTCGCGATGAGCGGGATTCCCAGCGTGATGATCGCCATCCCGGTCTTCAACGAGGCCGACTCGATCGACCGCGTGCTGACCGCGGTGCGCTCGCACTGCAGCCGCATCCTGGTGATCGACGACGGGTCGACCGACGCCACGCCGGCGCGCCTGGCCGAGCACCCCGTGGACGTCGTGCGCCACGGCACCAACCGCGGGTACGGCCGCGCCATGCAGGACATCTTCCACGCGGCCTCCGCCGACCACGTGGACTGGGTGATCACGATGGACTGCGACGAGCAGCACGAACCGGCGTCGATCCCTGACTTCATGCAGGCGATCCGCGCGGGCACGGCGGACGTCGTGAGCGGCAGCCGCTACCTGCGCGCGAGCGTGCGCGACGACGACGCGCCGCGCGACCGGCGCGCCATCAACCGCACGCTCACCGCGGAGATCAACGCGGCGCTCGGCGACGTGCCCGCGCGCGCCGGGCACGCGCCTGCGCTCGGCCCGGGCATCACCGACGCCTTCTGCGGCTTCAAGGCCTACCGCACCGCGGCGCTGCGGGGCCTGGCGCTCGACGTCGACGGCTACGACTTTCCCATGCAGTTCTGGGTGCAGGCGGTGGCGCACGGCCTGCGCGTCGAGGAGATCCCGGTGCCCCGCATCTACGTCGACCTCGACCGCTCGTTCGGCGAGGAGCTCGACGACCCGGCGCGCCGCATCAACCTCTACCGCGCAACGTTCGCGCGCGAGCTGGCGCGCTGCGAGGCGCTGCTCGCCGCGCGGCGGGCCGGCGTCGGCGCGCGATGAGCGAGGCCGCGCCCGAGGTCCTGGTGCGCAGCGCGGGGCCGGTGTCGGCGGCGGGCGCGGGTCCGGGCGCGGGTCCGGGTCCGGGTCCGGGCGCGGTGCTCCTTGGGCGACCGATCGCCGAATGGCGCGCCTCGGTGCACGAGGAACTCGGGTTCCCGGGCGGCCCCGTCGTCGGGTGCGGGCACCAGCCCGAGTGGTGGCATCCGGGCATCGCGGCGAAGTTCATGTGGGCGGCCGAGCGCGCGGCGCGCGACGGCGCGGCCCTCGCGTGGCTCGTGATCGACACGGACGTGCGCGACCCTGCCGAGGTGCGCGTGCCGGTCGAGACCGACGGGCGCTGGTCCGCCGTGATTCACCGCTTCGGGCCGAGGGTCGCGCCCGGCACCGTGCCCGCGGGGCGCCCCGCCTTCGACGTACGCGGGTTCGAACCGGCGCACGGCGCGCGCCCCGCCCTGCCCTGCGTGGGGTCTGGGCTCGAACGCATGCGGCATGCGCTTGCCGCCGCGCGTGGCGCGCCGGATGCGGTCACGCAGGTGATCGAGGCCTTGCGTGCGTGCACGCCGGAACTCGGCGCACCGGCCGCGGTGGTGCGGTCGTCGGCGCTGCTCGGCACCGGGCTTGGGCGCGCGATCGTCGCGCACGCCGAGCGCGACCCGCACGCCTGCGCGCGTGCCTTCAACGACGCGCTCGCCGCCGCGCCGCGCGCTGCGCGGCGGCTCGAGACCGATGGCCCCGGCGGCCCGGAACTGCCCTTCTGGACCCCCGATGCCCACGGTGGCCGCGTGCGCGTGACGGCCGGCGACCTGCCCACCTTGCGCGCACGCGGCGCCGCGCTCTGGCCGCGCGCCTTCCTCACCGGCCTCCTCGCACGCACCGCGCTCTTCGACCGCTTCGTGCACGGCACCGGGGGCGACGTCTACGAGCGCGCGACCGACGCCTTCGCCCGCGCCTGGCTCGGCACCGCCCTCCCCCCCTTCGACGTCGCGACCGCCACCCTGAAATTGGGGAAAATGGCCCCCGGCGCGATATATCCCATTTTCCGTCGGGCGCGGTGGTTTGATCCGGCCGGGGACAGACATGGGGCGAGCGCGCGGAAGCGTGCGTTCCTCGCGCGCATCGCGCGCGCGCCACGCGCGAGCGCCGAGCGGCGTGCGGCGTACCGGGCCATGATGGAGGACGTCGCGGCGCAGCGCGCGGCGGACCCGCAGGGCATCCTGCCACCCGCGGCCACGCCGGAGGAACGCGCGCGCGCCGCGGAAGACGCGGTGCGCAACGACCGGACGTGGGCGATCGCCTTCCAGCCGCCCGAGGCGGTCAGCCGCCTGCAGGCGGCGGTTCGAGCCCATCCCAGTTGAGCGGGTCGGGTCGGTAGATCCGCGTGTCCAGGGCCCACACGCGCTCGGTGAACTCCTGCCCAGGATCGATGCGTCGGTGCCGCTGCGCGGCATGCAGCGCCACCATCGTCTTGGCGTCCAGGTTGTCGAGCATCGCCACGAAGATGGCCTCCGGCGTCGACGGCACCTTCGTCGCGCCGAACTCAAGCGAGCCGTGGTGCGACACGATGATGTGCTGCAGCACCATGAGCGCCTCCTGCGGCAGCCGGTGGCCGGACTCGCGCCCGACCTTCGCGGCCATCGCGCTCAGGAGGATCGCGCCCTTCACCGTGTGGCCGATGAGGTTCCCCTCCATCGTGTAGTTGAAGCCACGCTCCCACGTGAGCTCGGTGGTCTTCCCGAGGTCATGCAGGAAGAGGCCCATCAGCACGATGTCCCGGTTGAGGTCCGGGTAGAGCGGCAGCGTCACCTCGGCGATGCGCATGAGCTGCAGCGTGTGCTCGAGCAGTCCGCCGATCCACGCGTGGTGCACGCTGACGGCCGCCGGCGCCTGGCGCACGCGCGACATCAGCACCTCGTTCGAGAGATACGACTCCGCCAGCGCGCGCATCGCCGGGTGCGTCAGCGACCCCAGGATCCGCCGCAGCTCGGCCTCCATCTCGGCGATGTCGTGCCGCGTCGACGGCAGGAGCCGCGCCAGGTCCTCGACCTCCACCTCGACCGAGGAGATCGAGTCGACGATCACCTGCACCTGGCCGTTGTATTCCTGCGCCTGCCCGCCGATCCACACGAAGCCCGTGCGCGCGATCTCGGCCAGCTGCGCCTCGTCGAACGTCCACTGGCGGATCGGCACCTCGCCGGTGGCGTCGCGGATCAGGCCCTTCAGGAAGTGCTTGCCATTCTTCGCGGTGCCGCACTGCGGGTTCACCAGCGAATAGACGCCGTCGACGTAGGTATGCGGGCGGATCGCCTCCACGGGCACGTGCGGACGGCGACTGCCCTGCGGCGGCTGCCCGGACCCGGATGGCTGCGATGGCGCCTGCGTCATGGACCGCCGAGTGTACGCATCGAGGCAAGCGCGGCCGGAATCTCGGCCGCAAGTTCGGCCGCCAGCATGCCCGCGGTGCCGCCCGCGCGCGCGGCCCACCGCTCGCCCGCGATCGCGTGCACCTCGACCGCCAGGCGCGTGCAGTCGTAGAGCCCGAGCGCCCGTCCGTGCTGCACCACGATCCCGGCCACCACGCCGGCCAGCACGTCGCCGCTGCCGCCGACCGCCAGCACGTCGTTGCCGCGACGGCACGTCCACGTCTCGCGTCCGTCGCTCACCACGGTGCCGTGGCCCTTCAATGCCACCACGCACCCCAGCCGCTGCGCCAGGCGCTCGGCCGCGTAGGGCCGCGCCACCGGGTCGGTCGGGTCCGCGTGGATGCGAAGCGCCTCGGCCAGCCGCGCGAACTCCCCGGGGTGCGGCGTCAGCACCATCGGCGCGCGCAGGTCGAGGTCGAACTGCGGCGTCGCCGCCAGGTTGTTGATTGCGTCCGCATCGACCACCACCGGCCGTCCGTCGTCGGCCGACAGCATCCGCATGGTGACCTGGCTCTCCGCGAAGCCAGTGCCCAGGCCAGGCCCGATCACCAGCGCCCCCGCACGCCCGGCATGGGCATCGATCGCCGCGGCCACCGCGTGCGGCACCAGCCGCCCATCGCCATCGACCGGGAGCGGAAGCCCCGTCGCCGACGGGTTCGCGGCCAGGATCGCCGGCACCAAGGGCTCGGGCGCGGCCGCGATGCAGAGCGCGGCGCCCGCGCGCAGCGCACCGAGCGAGGCCAGCACCACGCTTCCGAGCATCACCGTCGGCTCGGCCGCATGCCCGCCGATCACGCACACCGTGCCGAACGTCCCCTTGTGGCCCGCGGGGTCGCGCGCGGGAAGCGCAGGGAGCGGTCGCCCGCCGCTCATGGCGTGGCCACCGCGCTCCCGTCGATCCGCACCACGTCGATCTCCAGGTCCCCGATCATGTTCACGATGCGCGCGAGGTCGGCATCGATCGACCCGCCATCCGCAGCGCTCCACCCGGTCATCAGCCGCGAGGCCACGAAGTCCGGACCATCCGCGGGCAGCGTGGCATCGAGGTCGACCCACTCGTTCCCAACGATTGCCTGCGTCCACATGTGCCAGCCGTAGGCGTTGCGCACCGTCCCTGCATCCGCCACATAGCAGAGCCCCGTGGCCACGCGCGCGGGGATCCCCTGCGCGCGGAGCATCGCCGCAAGCAGCACCGCGTGCTCGGTGCAGTCGCCGGCGCGGCTCTCGGCCGCCTCGCTCGCGGTCGCCAGCCCCTTCGCCAGGTTCTTCGTGCGCAGGTGCGCGAAGGTCGCGCGCCGCAGCGCTCCCACGCGCGCCCGCACGTCCTCGCCCACGCCGTCCACCGCACGCGTCGCCAAGGCCTTGATCCGCGCATCGCCACAATCCACCATGGCGCTCGCCGCCGTGAACCGCGCGTCCGCCCGCTCGGCCTCGCTCACGGCGGATCCGCGCGCCGCGTCGATCGCCACGCGGCCCTCGCCCGCCCCCGAGCGCGCGAACGACTGCGCCCCCGCGGTCGGCACGTCCGCCAGCGTCCCGTCACGCGCCCGCACGCGCAGCTCCGCCGTGCGCGCCGCCGAAATCGCACGCGCGTCCTGCGGCAGCTCGATGAACGTGCGCGCCATCACCTCGGCCCCGCGGATCGGCGCGGTGGCCGCCTCACGCGTCGAGAGCACCGACTCCAGCACGCCCACCCCCAGGTCCACCGTCGACTTCACCGCCACGCCGTCGGCGCGCACCCTCTGGCCATTCACCGTGACGGTACCGCGGGTGGGCCGCTCGAGCAGCGAGATCGCCACGCGCCACTCCGTGCACTTCACCGGGCCGTCGCCCACGTCGACCGTCGACTCGCCCACGCGCGTCCGCTCCACGGTCACCGCCGTCGGCCCGCTCTCCGGGTCGATCGTCACGTAGCGGACGACGGCCTCGCCCGCCGCCTCGCGCGCGCGCACGAACCGGTCCGCCGCCGCCGGCGCCAGCCACCCCGCCGCCGGGGCCGCCACCATCTGGGTCGACGTGCGTCCGCCCTGCTCCTGCGTGACCTCGATGCCCTGCGCCGTGAACGCCCACCGCCCGCGCACCACGTCGCGGCCGGTGCCGCGCTCGGTCTCGACACGCACCGGGGTGCCGTCGGCGCGTTCCTCGAAGGCGTTGCGCGACCGCACGGTCACCGACTGCCCCATGCGGCCCACCTGCATGTTCGACTCAGTCTCGGTGCGGATCACCTCGCCGTCGCGCACCGTGCGCTCATGCATCCACCCGCAGGGCGACCCGCCGAGCGTCAGCCGGTACCAGTGTTCCTCGAGCACCTCGGGCGGCGCGCCCAGGCACGCGGCCGCCACCCACAGCGCGGCC
>CAYTYU010000039.1:0-19327 GCA_964440815.1 uncultured Chitinophaga sp. | reverse complement strand
GACGTCGAGTCCCCGAACGCGCCGCGCCCCGCGCGCCGCTCGAGCCGCAGCCAGTTCCGTGCCGACGGACGCTCCGCGTCGGCGGGCGCCGACGCGCCGCGGGCAGAGGCCGCGGGCACCGCGCCCGGCGCCTGAGGCCGCTCCGCAATCCCTTCCAGACACCCGCACCCTGACCTGAGGTGAACGAATGACCACCGCCAACATCAGCCCCAAGGACGTCATGACCCTGCGCGAGCGCACCGGGCTCGGCATGATGGACTGCAAGGCCGCCCTCGCCGAGGCCAACGGCGACATGAAGCTCGCCGAGGAGCGCCTGCGCGAGAAGCTCAAGGGCAAGATGGACTCCCGCACCGACCGCGCCGCCGGCGAGGGCTGCATCGCCGTCGCCGTCGCGGGCGGCAAGGCCGCCATCGTCGAGGTCCGCGCCGAGACCGACTTCACCGCGCGCAACCCCGAGTTCCGCGAGATGGCCGCCGAGCTCGCGAAGATGGCCGCCGCCGGCGCCGCCGGCGCCACGGTGAACACCGACGCCATGAAGAAGCGCCTCGACGAGGTGCGGATCAAGACCGGCGAGAACATCTCCTTCGCCGGCGGCGAGGTGCTCGAGGGCCAGGGCTTCGCCCACTACGTGCACCACGACGGCAAGAAGGGCGCGCTGATCGCCTTCGCCGGCTCCATCGACGCCGACACCGGCACCGGCATCTGCCAGCACATCGTGGCCTCGTCGCCCCCGCCGATCGCGGTGGACGAGCACGGCGTGCCCGCCGACGTCAAGGCCAGGCGCCAGGCCGAGGCCGTCGAGGAGGCCAAGGCCTCCGGCAAGCCCGAGCAGATCGCCCAGAAGATGGCCGAGGGCAAGATGCGGAAGTTCTTCGAGGAGGTCACCCTCCTCGGCCAGAAGTACGTCCGCGACGACAAGAAGTCGGTGAAGGACGTGCTCCCCGCGGGCGCGACCATCACCCGCTTCGTCCGGATGACCGTCGGCCAGGGCTGACCCCGGCCGCGGACGTCACTTCCCTGACGTCATTTCCCTGCCGTCACTTCGCAGCGCCACCCGCGGCGCCCGCGTCCTTCGCGGGCGCCGCCTTCCTTTCGGGCATGAGGTCGATCGCCACCGGGTAGTGGTCGCTCGCGTAGCCCTCGGGAACGCGCTCCTTGTCGGGGTCCTTGCGCCAGTCGTAGTCGCTGGAGGGGTGCACCGTGCCCAGCACGAAGAACCCGCCGTCGCGCGCCGCCTTGGCCAGCGCCGGCGACATGAAGATGTAGTCGATCGCGCGGCCGGAGTCGTGCGTCGTGTAGAGATCCCGCGTGTCTCCGCGCTTGACCGCCCGGAAGTCGTAGGCGCTGCGCAGGCCTCCGTCGCCCATCACCTTCACCGTGCGCATCGACGGCGTGGCGTTGAAGTCGCCGAGCACCGCGACGTTGGCGCCCGGGTCCTTGGCCAGCACGTCCTTCACCATCGCCACGGTCTGCAGCGCCTCGCTCTCGCGGTGGTACTCGAACTCCTTGCCGCCGGCCTTGAAGTGGACCACGAACACCGTGAGGGGCCATCCGTCCACGTCGATGTCCACGCGCAGGGGCGAACGCTGGAATCGGTCGCCCTGGTCCGGCTTTCGCGCGGCCCAGCCCGATCCGGTGCGCATCGCATCCATGTCGGACAGGTCCTCCTGCACGTACGTGGCATGCGAGCGGACCGGGAAGCGGCTCAGCACCGCCTGCTCGATGCCGCGGTAGTAGCCGACGTCCTCGCTCACGGCATGCGCGTAACCCATGTCCTTGAGGTACGTGTCGCGGAACCACTTCAGCGCGTCGAGCCCCTCGATCTCCTCGATGCACAGGACGTCGGCGTCGAGGCGGCGGATCGCGTCGGCGATCGCCAGGAGCCGTCCCTCCTTGGTCGCCATCTTCGCGTCGTCGTGCTCGCCGGAGAGCGCCGGGTCGTCGACGCGGTCGAAGAGGTTCTCGACGTTGTAGGTCGCCAGGCGCACGGCGCCCTTCGCCTTCTCGGGTGCCTTCGGCACGCCGAACCAGATGCCCGCGGCGCGCGGCGCCTTGCCCTTGGAATTGCCCTTGCCGCCTCCCGTGGCCCCGCCAGCGTCGCCGTCCGCAGGCGCCTTCGGCGCGGCGGGCGCCTTGGGCGCGGCCGGCGCCTTCGGAGCGGCCGGCGCCTTCGGCGGCGCGGGCGGTGCCGGCGGCGCCGACTGCACGGCGAAGAGCGTCGCGCCGAGGAGTGCGGCCGGGACCAGGGCAACGTGCGCAGGGAGCATCGCCCGAGTCTAGCCGTGGCACCCCTAGAATCGACCCGATGCCCTTCGTCCAGCCCTCGAGCCGACGCCGGTACCGCGACTACCTGCGCCGGTTCGAGGAATCGCGGCGCCGGGCGCGCACCGAGAAGGTCGCCGTCAGCTTCCATGGACGCGAGCGCAGCATGCGCCGCTCGCGGTCCTTCTTCGTGCTGTTCCGGGAGTTCCTGGGGCTCGTCCGGCCGTACCGGGCGCGGCTCGCCTTCGCGCTTGCCACCCTCACCGTCTCCACGACGCTCGGGCTGGTCTCGCCCGCCGCCACCAAGGTGGTGATCGACAACGTGCTCGGCGGCCGCCCCCTGGAGGGCGCCTGGGCCGCGGCGCTCGGCCGATTCGACGCCACGCCGCAGTCGCTCCTCGGATGGCTGGTGGCCGTGGTGGTCTCGATCAGCACGGTCTCGGTCGTCCTCGGCATCGCAGGCCGCTACCAGGCCACGCGCACCGTGAAGGTGCTGCAGACCTCGATGAGGCGGCGCGCCTTCGACCATGCCATGCGCCTGCCGCTCCACCGCGTGCAGACGCTCCGCAGCGGCGGCGTCGGGGCGATCATCCGCGAGGACGCGGGCGGGCTGGCGGAACTCGTCTTCGCGCTCATCTACAACCCCTGGCGCGCGGTCATCCAGCTGATCGGCATCATGTCGATCCTCGCCTTCACCGACTGGCGCCTGCTGCTCGGCGCCCTGCTCCTGGCGCCGGCCGTCACCCTCACGCACCGCACCTGGATCGGCCGGCTGCGGCCGCTCTTCCGCGACGTGCGGCAGCAGGTCTCCGAGGTCGATGCCACCGCCACCGAGGCCTTCGGCGGCATCCGCGTCGTCCGGGGCTTCGCGCGCCCGCGCTTCGAGGGGATCCGCCACGGCACCGCGCTCGACCTGCTCGCCCGGCAGGAGATGCTCGCGTGGTGGTGGAGCCGCGTCGTGGAACTCGCCTGGCAGCTCCTCATCCCGGTGGCGAGCGCCGCGCTGCTCTGGTTCGGCGGATCGCAGGTGCTCTCGGGCCGGCTGACCACCGGCGAGCTCATCATGTTCCTCACCTACCTGGTGATGCTGCTCGCGCCGCTCGAGAGCCTGGCGCAGAGCGCCACCGGCCTGCAGACCCACCTCGCCGGGCTCGACCGCACGCTCGACTTCCTGGCCGAGCCCGCCGAGATGCCGGATCGTCCCGGGGCCGCGCGGCTCACCAAGGCCTCGGTCGAGGGCGCCGTCTCGCTGCGCGGCGTCACCTACCGCTACCCGGGCCGCGACGCCGACGTCCTCCGCGACGTCTCGTTCGAGACCCGGCCGGGCGAGATGACGGCCCTCGTCGGCACGAGCGGCGCCGGCAAGACCACGCTCTGCAACCTGGTGGCCCGCTTCTTCGAGCCCACCGCGGGCACGGTGCTCCTCGACGGCCGCGACCTGCGCGACGTCGAGCTCGCCTCCTACCGCCGGGTGCTCGGGATCGTCGAGCAGGACGTCTTCCTCTTCGACGGCACCATCGCCGACAACATCCGCTACGCCGACCCCGCCGCCGACGACGGGCGCGTCCGGGCCGCCGCCCGCGCGGCGAACGCCGAGGGCTTCATCGAGGCGCTGCCGGAGGGCTACCGCACGCAGATCGGCGAGCGCGGGGTGCGCCTCTCCGGCGGCCAGCGCCAGCGCCTCGCCATCGCGCGTGCCCTGCTCGCCGACCCGCGGATCCTCATCCTCGACGAGGCCACCTCGAACCTCGACACCGAGAGCGAGCGCGCCATCCAGGAGGCGCTGCGCGTCCTGATGCGCGGCCGCACCAGCTTCGTGATCGCGCACCGCCTGAGCACCATCATGCACGCGCACCGCATCGTGGTGCTGAAGGACGGCCGCATCGCCGAGATGGGCACGCACGAGGAGCTGATGGCCCGCAGCGGGATCTACCACCAGATGGTGCTGGTGCAGACCGCGCCGCCGGCGGCCGTCACGCCGGCCGCGGACCGCCCGCCGTCCGCCCACGCCACGCGCGCCGCCCGGTGAGGTGCAGCCACCAGCTGCGCCACTGGATGGCCAGGAGGAGCGCGATCGACACGGGGTGGAACGCCACGCACTCCCACGGCTGGCCGAACCGCCACGCCAGGAGCGCGCGCTGCACGAGCTGCGCCGCGATCGCGCTCGTCGCAAGCGCCACCGACCACGACGGCATCCCGCCGGCCACGAGCGCCCACGGCAGCCAGAGCCATGGCAGCAGGATGCCGCCCGCCTCGAGCAGCGTGAACACGCCGAGCACCGCCGGCGAGCCGAGCCCCTCGTAGGCGTTCTTCGTGAAGCCGCGCCAGGTCTGCGCGGCACCGCGGTACATGCGGCAGCGCACGCTCTCCGAGCCGTCGTAGAGGTCGGTGTGCAGGCCGGCGCGGCGCACGTTGCGGGGCAGCTTGATGCCGTCGTGCATGCTGTCGCGGAAGGCGGCGTGGCCTCCCGCGCGCACCCATGCCTCGCGCCGCACCAGGAGGAACTGCCCGCAGCCCGCGCTGGTCGCGGGGTCGTCGGTGGTGCGCATGCGCGGCATCGGCAGCCAGCTGAAGAGCATCCAGTGGATGAGCGGCACCACCATCCGCTCCATCCAGGTCCCGGTCTCCTGCGCCGGCACGGTGCTCAGGAGCGCCGCGCGCAGCCGCCCGGCCTCGTCCACCGCACGTGCCAGGCAGTCCGGCGAGAGGCGCACGTCGGCGTCCGTGAAGAGGAGCCACTCGCCGGTCGCGGCCTCGCCCATCCGCTGGCAGCCCCACTGCTTGCCGTTCCATCCATCCGGGAGCGGCGCGGTCGGCAGCGCCCGCACCCGACCATCCCGGGCCACCAGCGACGACAGGATCGCGGGCGTCCGGTCGGTGCTCTGGTCGTCGTAGGCGAGCACCTCGACGTCCACGCCGTCGCTTGCCAGCGCGCCCCCGACGGCCGCGTCCAGGTTCCGTTCCTCGTTGCGCGCCGGAATGCACACGGACACCCGCGGCCGCGCACCCGCGCGCGAGGCCAGCACCGCCGCCAGCGGCCGCGCCCGGCGGCAGATCCCCAGGTTCACGACGGTCATCACCAGCGCCACCGAGCTGACGAGCGCCGGGAACGCCGGCAGCCATGCGAGCGCCGCGGCTGCAGCCGTCCCACCCGCCGTGCCGTCCGCCGTCACCGCGCCGCCCGTTCCGGCGCACGATGCGCCGTCTCGATCGCCGTGCGGCGTCCCGTCAGGCGCAGGAACGCGTCGTACACCGGGTGGATGCGCGCCGTGCCCCCGCCGACCAGGGTGTCGAAGGCCGACGGGTCGCGCGACGAGGTGGCCGCCGCGAGCGCCGCGCCGTTGGCGTTCATCGCGTCCTGGATCGCCGTCTGCCACGCGTGCACCGCGCCGCCCTCCGGGGGCGGCATCACGTGCGCGGCACGCATGAATACCTCGGGCCGCTGGTCGGTCCAGAAGCCGTACTCGATGGCCACCGCCACCACGTGGGCGTCGGCGCGCCGCGCGGCCACCATCGCCACGCCGGGGCGCACCTCGACCGGCCGGCGCGGGTCGACGAAGCGTCCCTGCGGCGTCATCATCAGGATCGTCCGCGGGGCGGATGTGAACAGCCCCTCGACATGGCGCACGAAGGGACGCAGGCCCGCGGCGTCGTCCGGGTCGACGCCGAACATCCCGAGCTTGCGGAAGAACCGGAAGTTCTCGAGCTGCGTCCGGTCGATCGGGCTCGCCACCGGCCGGTCGGCGAACCAGCGGTCATGGATCATGAACCCGACCAGCGGGTCCCACCACGAGGCATGGTTGCACGCAAGCACCACCGGCCCGGGCGAGGCCGCCGCCGTGCGCAGCACCGCGTCCGTGCCGGCCACCGAGCGCACGGCGTGGAAGCGCCGTGCCACGAAGCCGCGCAGCCAGCGCGCGAAGACGCGCCGGAAGCCGGGCCGGAAGTCGCCGGGGATCAGCTCGCGCCCACCGTCTCGCATGCGCGAGGCCCCCGTTGCAGGCGCGATCCGGTGTCCACGCCGAAGCCGGGCTGCCCGTGGCCCGTGCGCGCGATGCCGAGGTCCTCGCACACCGCGTCCGCGGCCGTGACGCCGCTCATCAGCACCATCGGGACGCCCGGTCCCGGGTTGGAGCTGCCGCCGGCGAGGTAGAGGTTGCGGTACACGCGGCTGCGGTTGCGCGGCTTGAAGCCGCCCTTGAGGCGGCCGTGGCTCGCGAGCCCGTAGATCGCGCCGCCCTCGGCGTTGTACCAGCGCTCGATGCCCTGCGGCGTGAGGTGGCGCTCGACGACGATGTGGCGCTCGATGTCGGGCATGCCCATGCGCTTCAGCTTGTCGATGATGACGGGCCGGTACTGCTCCATCATGCCGCCCGGGCCTTCCCAGCGCTGGCCGTTGCGCAGGTGCGCGGTGTGGATGAGCGCATACAGCGCCTCCCCGCCCTCCGGGGCCTGCGAGGGATCGGTGCGGCTCGGCACGCACAGGTAGACCGTCGGGTCGCGTGCGGGGATGCCCTGGCGGTAGATGTCGTCGAACTCGTGCTCGCTGTCGCGCGAGAACAGGAAGTCGTGGTGCAGCAGGTGGTCGTACTGCCGGTCGAGGCCGAGGTAGAGCACCACGCCGCTGCACGCCGGCACCCAGTCGCCGGCGATCCGCTGCTGCTCGGCCAGCCCCGACGCCGAACCGTCCAGGTCGCGGTAGGTGCGCTGCACGTCGCAGTTGGAGACGACCACGTCGGCGAACATCGTCCGCCCGTCCTCGAGCTCGACGCCGCGCACGGCCTTTCCGTCGGTGATCAGCCGGCGAACGCCGACGCCGGTCACCAGCTCCGACTCGTGCTCGCGCAGGATGCGCTCGAGTGCGCTGGCCACGGATCGCGTGCCGCCCATCGAGTACCAGCACCCGTCGTCCACCTGCGCGGCGGCGATCAGCGTGAGGATGGCCGGCGCCATGAACGGGCTCGACCCCACGTACTGCAGGAAGTGCTCGG
The DNA here is from genome assembly GCA_964440815.1 of uncultured Chitinophaga sp. Lineage (GTDB taxonomy): Bacteria > Planctomycetota > Phycisphaerae > Phycisphaerales > SM1A02 > UBA966. The sequence goes on along the minus strand of CAYTYU010000039.1, from coordinate 12,074 downwards.
AGAGCTGGCAGAGGTGCGGCTCGCGGATGTGCTTGGCGATGGTGGCGCCCACCGTCGAGTGCATGCGCATCGCCAGCACGTCGCCGAGCAGGCCCGGCTCGCGCGTGGGCGGGGTGCGCATCAGGTCCATCACGCCGCCGAGGTCCTTGAAGAAGAACACCTTGCCGCTCAGCCTGAACATGCGGCGGCTGTACTCGACGAAGTCGATCCACCCGCTGCCGGCGCCCGTGCCCGGGAACTGGCGGTCCATCGAGGCGGCCATCTCCTCGGGCCGCTCGAGCAGGTCGATCACCGTGCCGTCCTCGTACATGCAGCGCCACTGCGGGTCCAGGCGCACCAGGTCGAGGTAGTCCTCGACGCGGCGACCCGTGCGCTGGATGATCCCGCGCACCACGTTGGGCATGGTGAGGATGGTGGGCCCCATGTCGAAGGTGAAGCCCTGCTCGCGCAGCACGTTCATCTTGCCGCCGAGGTGGTGGTTGCGCTCGACGAGCGTGACGCGGACGCCGCGGCCGGCGAGCTCGGTGGCGGCGGCAAGGCCCGCGAGCCCTCCCCCGATGACGATGGCGGTGGTGGTCATGATGTCTGTTCCTCTCTGGTTCGGTGCGTTCGTTCGGGACGTGCGGCGGGTGCGGGACGGCGGCCGCCGAAGGCGAGCCGGCGCAGCCACGCCTGTGCGGAGGGCGATGGTTCGTCGAGCGGCGTCCGCAGCCGCGTCGACGTGAACGAGCAGGTGACCTCGCGCGTCAGCGCCAGGAGCCCGGCCGCGCCGCGGCTGGCGCCCCATCCGCTCGGGCCACGGCCCTCTATCGAGGTGCCGGGATGCGCGGTGGGCAGGATGCAGTCGTTGAAGGTGACGACGTTCGAGCCGAGCGCGGCCACGAAGCCCGCATCCGACGCCCATCGCTCGGGATCGGCCGTGAACACGGCGGTCGCCAGGTGCTGCCCCGCGGCGCGGTGGGCGTCCAGCATGTCGGCCACGCCGTCAGCGGCGATCACCGCAAGCACCGGCCCGAAATGGTCGCCGGCCGCCAGTTCCGCCCCGCGCGGGCAGTCCAGGATGCACGCCGGCCGCCATGCCCCGTCGCGCGCCTCGTCGATCGCCGTGGCCGAACGGCCACCCGCCGCGACGGCCGCGCGCGCAAGCCCCGCGCACCGAGCCGCCATCGCCGCGTCGGCCAGGCGAACCGTCCCCGCCGACTCCGCCAGCGGACGGATCGCGGCCTCGAACCCGGGCAGCGCGCGCCGGTCGACCAGCGCACGCCGCGGCGCCATGCACGTCTGGCCCGCGTTCATGGTGGCCGCATGCCAGATCGAGCGCGCGGCCAGCGCCACGTCGGCATCCGCCATCACCAGCGCGCCGTCGCGTCCGCTCAATTCGAGCGTGGTCGGCGTGAGGGTGCGCGCGCACTGCGCGGCGATCTCGCGCCCCACCGCGGTCGAGCCGGTGAACACCACGTGGTCGAAGCGGCGGGTCTCCAGGAGCCGCCGGCCTGCCTCGCGCGAGGCGTCCTCGAGCCCGATCGACGATGCGTCCAGTCCCGTGTCGCCGAGGGCCTCGATCGCCAGCTCGACGAGGAGCCGCTGCGACGACGGCGCGCGCTCGCTCGGCTTCACGGTCGTCCGGTTTCCCGCAATCACGCTCTGCGCCAGCTGGATCCCCAGGAGCTGGAGCGGATAGTTCCACGTCGCGATCACCAGCACGTCGCCGACCGGCAGGCGCACCCCGCGGTGGCGCTGGCCGAGCATCCACCACGGCGCGCCGCCGATCGCGCGCGTCGACAGGATGGCGGGCGCGTGGCGGCGGTGCCAGCGCAGGCTCGCCACCAGCGGCATCACGTCCTGCGTGACCGTCTCCCACGGCGCCTTGCCCATGTCCGCCTGCACGCGCGCGACGAGGTCGGACTCACGCGCCACGATGCGCCGCTCGAACGCGGCCGCCCACGCCACGCGCGCGTCGACTCGGCCGATGCAGGGGACCGGATCGAGGTTTGGGCGTCCGGTCGGATGCATGTCGTGGTCTGGGACGGGTTCGGGCATGGCGCGGGCGCGGATTCGTGGCGGCGGCACGCAGGTCCGCCCACGGATATCTTCCCCGAATCCATGGAACGTGCGCAGGCGAACCCCCGAGGCCCATGGTGACCCAGCCGTCCCCCACCGCCGTCCAGGACGCACCGTGGCAACCATCCCGGACCCAGCGTCCGGCTTCCCAGGAACGCCCGGCGGGCCGGGACCGTTCCGTGGCCGTGATCGGCGCCGGCCCCGGCGGCCTCGCGACAGCCATGCTGCTCGCCAAGGCCGGCCTGCGCGTCACGGTCTACGAGGCCCATGACCGCGTCGGCGGGCGCACCCGCCAGATCGAGGAAGGACCGTACCGCTTCGACTGCGGCCCGACCTTCTTCATGATGCCCTGGGTGCTCGAGGAGATCTTCGCCGCCACCGGCCGCCGGCTCTCCGACTACGCCGAGCTCAAGCGCCTCGACCCGATGTACCGGCTCCTCATCGGCCAGCCCGAGGGAGACCCGCTCGTCATCGACACCACGCAGGACATCGCGCGCATGGCGCGCCAGCTCTCGGCGATCCAGCCCTCCGACGGGCCGGCGTTCGAGCGCTTCATCCGCGACAACCGCCGCAAGCTCGAGGTGATGACACCGATCCTGCGCCGGCCGATCCGCGGGCTGCGCGACCTGATCACGCTCGACGCGATGCGCGCCGGCCCCGCGCTGCGGCCGTGGCAGTCGCTCTACGACCACCTCAAGGGCTACTTCCGCCACGAAGGCGTGCGCCTGGCGATGAGCTTCCAGAGCAAGTACCTCGGGATGAGCCCCTTCGAGTGTCCCGAGCTCTTCTCGATCCTGCCCTTCATCGAGTACGAGTACGGCATCTGGCACCCGATCGGCGGCTGCAACGCGCTCATGCGCGCCATGGCCGACGCGGCCGCCGACCTCGGCGCCGAGATCCGCTGCGGCATGCCGGTCGAGGCGATCCGCTTCGAGGGCCGCCGTGCCAGCGGCGTCCGCGCCGGTGGGCAGGAGTTCCGCCACGACCACGTGGTGGTGAACGCCGACGCGGCCTGGGCGCTGAAGAACCTCGTCCCCGAGTCCGTGCGTCCGCGCGCCCTCAAGGACGCCGCGCTCGACGCCAAGCGCTTCAGCTGCAGCACGTTCATGATGTACCTCGGGCTCGAGGGAACGGTGGACCTGCCGCACCACACGATCTACACGTCGCGCTCCTACGTGCGCAACCTGCAGGACATCGCGCGTGATGGGCGGCTCTCCGACGACCCGTCGACCTACGTGTGCAACCCGTCGCGCATCGACCCGACGCTCGCCCCGCCCGGCCACTCGTCGCTCTACGTGCTGGTGCCGACCCCCAACAACAAGGCCGGCGAGTGCCAGGTCGACTGGCACTGGGCCCGCGGCGAGCTGCGCGAGCGCACGCTCCGCCAGCTCGAGGAGGTCTTCGGCCTGCGCGACATCCGCCGCCGCATCCGCGCCGAGCGCCTGGTCACGCCCGCCGACTGGCAGTCCGAGCGGATCGCGCACGGCGCCACCTTCAACATGGCCCACAACCTGGGGCAGATGCTCCACCGCCGCCCGCACCACCGGGTGCAGGGCATGGACGGGCTGTGGCTCGTCGGCGGCGGCACCCACCCGGGGAGCGGCCTGCCGGTCATCTTCCTCTCGAGCGAGATCACCTCGCGCCTCCTCTGCGCCGAGGAAGGGATCGCCGACCCGCTCGAGGGGCACGTCACGCCGCTGCGCAGCGCGCCCACCTTCGCATCCGCCACCTGACCGCGCTCAGAGCGCGGAGCGGATGGCCCAGAGGTCGGGGAACGCGGGCGTGAACAGCGTCGAGCGCAGGTACTCCGCGCCGGAGGACCCGCCGGTGCCCTGCTTGAAGCCGATCGTCCGCTCCACCATCTTCACGTGGCGGTAGCGCCACTCCTGCACGCCCTCGTCGAAGTCGAGGAGCAGCTCGCACAGGGCGCGCATGGCCGGGTGGCTCCGGTAGGCCTCGAGCAGCGAACGCTGCACCGTCTCGTCGGGCGCCACCGGCTGCGTCACGTCGCGCGCGAGCAGCGCCGGCGGCACCTCCAGCCCGTCGCGCGCCATCATCGAGAGGAACGCATCCCAGAGCGTGGGCTCCCGGAAGGCCTGCTCGAGCACGGCACGCTCGGGCGACCCCTCGGCCTGGATGGCGATCGCCCGCGGGCTCTTCTTCCCCATCAGGAACTCGAACTGCCGGAACTGCCAGCTCTGGAATCCCGATGCGCTCTCCAGGAACGAGCGGAAGCTCAGGAACTGGATCGGCGTCATGGTCTCGAGCACGTCGATCTGCGAGACCATCGTCTTCAGGATGACCAGCATCCGGCGCAGCCCCACCGAGGCCGTGCGTGCGTCGCCGGAGAGCAGCGCCGAGCGGACGCGCTGCCCCTCGTGGAGCTGCTGCTTGAACCACAGCTCGTAGACCTGGTGGATCACGATGAAGAGCATCTCGTCGTGCTCGGGCCCATCGGAGACGGGCTTCTGGAGCGACAGGAGCTCGGGGATCTTGAGGTAGCTGCCGTAGGTGATGGGGGTCTTGAGCGTCATCGAAGTCCTTGCCTGTCGGGCGGCCGCCGCCTCGGCGGTCACCGGCCGATCGTCCCGCGCGCGCCCTCGACCGAGAGCGTGCCGCGCACCATGTCCCAGCGCAGCGCATGCGCCCGCGTCGGCACCGTCGAGCCGCGCCGCAGCACCGTGGCCAGGCGCCCCGGCGCGGCGCGCGCGACGCCCACCTGCGTGGGAACGTCAAGCTCGAACTCTCCGGCCTCGACGTCGAGCTCGGCCGTGCGCACCACCACGCGCCCGTCGGCGAACACCTTGGTGAGCTCGGCCGGCCCGCCGAGCGACAGGCCGCCGTCGGCGCCGCGCGCCACGGGGGCGCCGTCGGCCTCGCGCACGGTGGCCACCATGCGGTCGGCGGTCACGGTGCCGGTGGCGGCGGTCGAGTTGCCCAGGTGATCCATCGACACCTCGCGCTCGAGCGTGATGCGCGCGGTGCGGTCGGCCATCCGCTCGAGCGCCAGCGACCGCTTCCAGGCGAAGCGCGTGGTGCCGTGCGCCGCGAAGGGGCTCTTCGGGTCGTCGGCACGCGCGGGCTCCGCCGCGGGCGGCGGATCGAAGACGAGGAGCGTGCCCGCCCCGTCGACGGCGGCGTTCCCGGTCTGGCCGTCGTAGGCCACGTTCGGCGCGTTCAGCCGGAAGAGCCGCGGGTCGCCCTGGCGCCGGGCGTCGGCCCACTCGCGCGCCTCCAGGCGAACCTCGCCGGTGGCGCGCATCATGCCGATCGACTGCGCGTCCCCGGCGCCGACCGGCATCTCGCCCGCCGCGCGCGCGCGCGCCGCGCCGCGCGGCAGCAGCTCGATCTGCACTTCCGAGGCATCGAGGGCCTCGGTCTGCCGCGCATCGCGGGATGACCGCACCTTCACCCCGCCCTGCAGGAGCAGGAGCCCACGGTCGGCCGCGCCGCCGGTGCCCTTCACCGCGCCGTCGGCGAAGGCGAGCGACTCCCGCCACGTCGCCTGCATCTGCGGGACGCCCTCGATGCGCGGGCGTCCGATGCGGCCCTCGGCCGCCGGCAGCACCGGCGCGCGGAACCCGCTTGCGCGGCCCGGCCCCAGCGCGTTCAGCCGCCCGGGCACCTCCTGCACGCGGACCTCGGCCAGCTGGTCGAGCACCAGGTTGCCGCGCACCACCATGACGTCCGGTCCCACGAGCCGTGCGTTGCGCATGGACCCGTCGCCCTCGAGGCGGGACGCGAAGATGCGCGCGCCATCGTCGAGCATCAGTTCCACCGGACCCTCGGCGACGAACTCGCCGACGTCGCTGCGCAGCGCGCCGTCCGGGCGCGGCGCGCCGCCGCCCTCGACGAAGGTGGTGCGCAGCGCCGACGCCCACAGGGTCTGCGCGTCGTCGCCGGCCATGACGTTCCCGCTCGCGGCGAGCGTGCGCGGCTGCGCGTCGCCCGCCGCGTTCGGCGAGAGCGCGATCTCCACGCGGTCGGCGGCGAACCGGCCGGCCGCCTCGCCGAGCGCGCGCGCGCGCACGTCGCCGGTGGCCACGATCCGGCGCGGCACGTCCTTCTTCCCCACCGGCAGCGCCTCCACCGCCAGGGTCCGCGCATCGAGCTCGAAGTCCGGCCCGCGCGCCTCGACGTCCCCCTCGAAGTCGGCCCCGCGGAACGTCCCTTCCGCGTCCCCGGTTCCCGGCACCAGCCGCAGACCCATGCGCGTGGCCCAAGAGACCAGGAGCGGCTTCGTGCCCGCGGCGCCCATCACGATCGTCCCGGGGCCGTCGCTTGTTCCCGTGCCCGCTGCGCGGTCGAGGGCGAACCGCACGGCGTTCATCGTGAAGTCCGGCGTCTCGATCGACGCGGGCTCCGCCGCGCTTCCGGCCACGTCGATCCGGTCGACGCCCGACTCCAGCGTGGCGCGCGCGGCCACGATGGTCGCCTCGGCGCGCGAGTCCTCGATCCGTGCGGGACGACCGGTCGCCACCAGGCGCACGCCCTCGGGCGTCGCGAGCGTGGGCGTGCCCTCCGGCGCCGGCGTCATCACCAGCCTGCCCGTGAACGACACCGTGACCACGTCATCCTCCGAGGCGTCCACCGAACCGAACGCAAGCCCCAGGAGATGGGCATGCCGGGGCCCCACGCCCGCGGTCGCGGCCGCCGCCGGGTGCGTGCCGTCGATCGCCGCCGACGCGATCCCCAGCCCCGATCCGCGGCGCATCCAGAACACCGCGTCCACCCGGTCACCGGTCACGCGCGAGACGCGGCCTTCCTCGGTGGCGACGATGTCCACCGAATCGAACATCGAGAGCTGGAAGAGCCGTGCGATGGGTGCCGCCGGCGCGGCCTGCGCCATCACCGCGGCCGCGACCCAGCCGGCGCCTCCCACGCCCGCACCGCCGTCCATCCGCGCCGCGCCGGGCGCGCGGACTCCCGCGCGCGCACGGTTGATGCGGATCGGCGCCAGCGTGCGGTCGATCACCAGCCGCTCGATGTCCTTGCCGTCGGACGACAGCGTGAGCGAGAGCCCCTCGCCGTCGAGCGACAGCGCCTCGCCCAGGATGCGGAAGCGGCGGTCGCACCGCACCTCGCCGGTCTCCGACTCGAACGACGCCTCGGGCGCCTCGACGGTGATCTCCGGCGTGTCCGACTTCAGGTCGACCGCGCGCCCGTCCTTCGGCCGGTAGATTCGGATCACCACGTTGCCGGACAGCCGCCCGCTCTCCAGCGCGCGCTTCGGGACGCGCGCGGCCATGTCGTCGCTGCGCATCGTCACGATGCGTCCGCCGTCGCCGTAGAGCACCGCGCGCGGGTCCTTCATCGCCAGGCGCTTGTCCGGCAGCGGATCGATGCGCGACGCCGTGTACTGCTGCTTCAGGTTGCCGGCTGCGTCGGCCACCTGCACCCACGCGCCCTGCTCGAGCCGCACCGCTTCCTGCGAGCCGAAGCGCGGGCCCGTGCCCGCGCGTTCCTGGTCGCTCAGCGGCTCCGGCACCACGAGGTCGGCCACCGGGCGCTCACGCGTGCGTGCCGCGCGCTTCGGGCCCGACTGCCGGTCGACGAGCCATGCCGCCACCACCAGCCCCACCGAGGCCGCCACCGCCACCGCCGTCAGGATCCATGGGCGCCGGCGGCGCCGCTTCCAGGGGTCTTCAGGCGCTGCGGGGCCGCTCATCGGCGCGCCCCGCCGATCGGGAGGCGTCCGACGGGGGGTCGAACATGGCCAGCGCGTCGTTCCATCGGTCCTGGCTCCGCAGGAGGTGCTCCACCACCTCGCGCACCGCGCCTCGGCCGCCGGGCGCGGCGGTCACGTAGGCCGCCGCGGCGCGGACTTCGGCCGCGGCGTCGTGCACGGCCACAGGGTATCCGCACGCCCGCATCGCCGGGAGATCGGGCAGGTCGTCGCCCACGAAGGCGATCGCCTCCGGGCCGGCGCCAACCGCCGCGGCGACCGCGCGCAGCGCCGCCGCCTTGTCGGACGTTCCCGAATGGAGCTGCCGGACGCCGAGTTCCTCGAGCCGGTGCCGGACCGCCTGGCCCGCGCGACCGGTGATCACCGCCACCTCGCCGCCCATGCGGCGCCAGATCGCGATCCCCAGCCCGTCCTTCGCGTTGAAGCGCTTCGTCTCGTGCCCAAGGTCGTCGAGCGCCACGGTGCCGTCGGTCAACACCCCATCCACGTCCAGGCAGAGGACGCGGACCTGCGCCGACCGTGGGGTCACTTCTTGGCGCCCTGGATCGCCTTCAGCTGCTTCGCGAGGCGGCTCTTCTTCCGCGACGCGGTGTTGCGGTGCATGGTCGAGGTCGAGGCCACCTTGTCGAGGATCGAGACCACCTTGCGGTACTCGGCCTCGGCGGCCTTCGGGTCACGCGCGTGGATGGCCAGGTCGAACGCCTTCACCTGGTCCCTGACCCGGCGCTTGCGCCAGTTGTTCAGGGCGTTCTGCTTGGCGTTCTGGCGGACTCGCTTCTTGGCTGACTCGGTGTTGGGCACGGGGTTCCTCGGCGTTCGGACGAATGGGGCAGTATGCCAAGAATCCGCGGCCGCCGCAACCGGCGGGCCTGCAGGCGGTACACCCCGGTCGCAGACCTGTTTCCGGACACTGGCGGGGCGTCGCTCCGCCCGGTATCACGGTCGGCCCCACCGATTCGCACCATGAACCAGACCACCTCCCCGTCCACCCGTTCGCCGATGACCGTCGCGCTCGGGATCCTGACCGCGATCCTGCTCGGGACCACCATCCACTTCGCGTCGAAGTCGAGCTCGCTCGCGGAGAAGGAGCAAGCCGCCGCGGACGCTGCCAAGCACGCCCAGAGCGAGTCGGACCGCGCCACCAAGGCGGAAGCCGACTCCAAGACGCTCGCCGAGCGCACCGCGCGCGCCGAGGCCGCGGCCAAGGACGCGCAGGCGCGCGCCGACGCCGCGCAGGCCGCCGCCAAGGAGACGCAGGCGAAGCTGCAGGAGGCACAGTCGCAGTCGGCGGCGCGCGCTGCCGAGGCCGAGGCCGCGCGCGCCTCGCTCGAGCGCGCGAACCAGGAACTCCTCGCGGCACGGTCCACGTCGAGCGCCGCGTCGGGCGCGGCTTCGGATGCCGATGCCCTCCGTGCCCAGGTCACGCAGCTGAAGACGGCGCTCGCCGAGACCCGCACGCAGCTCGAGCGCGCCCAGGCCGACCTTGCCGCACGCGGAGGCAACTCGGCGGCCGCCGGTGGCCCGAGCGCCTTCTGGTCCGGCAAGCCGTGGTACGGCAGCCTCGACCTCGAGGCGATGATGCGCTGGTACCGCCGCCCGGAGAAGCCCGAGGACGTGCAGGCCGTCGAATTCCTCGAGGCGAAGACGGAATTGCAGCGCCGGAACGCCGGCAAGTGACCCGCGCACGGCCGAATTGGCCGGAAACCACCCGGCCGAACGGTGCGTCGCCCGGAACCCACGGGCGGTCGCCCCGCGTACTCTCCACTTGACGCGGACGCCCGGTTTCCGGACACTTTCCGCTTCACCCGGCGGGGGCCCTCCCCCCGTTCCGCCCTCGGAGACATGCCTTCCATGAACCAGCGCACGACCGGCCTTGTCGTTGGCCTCGTCACCTTCGTCATCCTCACGGTCGGCCTGCTGGCCTCCACGATCTACTTCTACATCGAGGCCGGCGCCGCGGTGGAGAAGAAGAAGGCCGCCGACGAGGCGGCGAACAACAGCAACGGCAAGGTCGCCAAGATCGACCGCGAGTACAAGGCGCTCGTCGGCTTCATGACCGGCGAGGCCGATGCCGTCGCGGGCGAGGACACCCTCGCCACGGTCAGGAAGGCGCTCGGCGCCGAGACCGTCACCAACCTGAAGCTCGAGCTCGACTCGATCCGGTCGAACCGCGACCAGCTCGCGCAGGACAACGCCAACCTCAAGCAGCAGGCCGACGCAGCCCGCGCCGACGCGGCCTCCGCCCGCGCGGAGGCGGGCAAGGCGTCCCAGGGCGCCCTCGCCGCCGGCCAGCGCGTGGAGGGCGACATCGGCGCCTACCGCACCAAGGTGGACGAGTTCGGCAAGAAGGTCGAGAGCACCGTCCAGGAGATCACCCGCCTCCAGGACGAGATGGACCAGCGCCGCCGCAACGAGGTGGCGAGCCTGCAGGAGAAGATCGACAGCGAGTCCGTGAGCCGCGCGACGCTCGAGACCCGCGTGTCCGAGCTCCAGAAGAGCGTCGACCAGTACCGCGTGAAGCCGGAGAACGCCGCGCAGCTCGCCGACGGACGCATCATCGACGCCGCCGGCCAGGACGGCGAGGTGTTCATCTCGATCGGCGCGAAGCAGCGCGTGCAGCCGGGCATGACCTTCGACGTCTACGACAGCGTCCAGGCCATCCAGTACAACCCCTCGACCGGCGAGCTCATCCCGGGCAAGGCCCGCATCCAGGTGCTGAAGGTGGACGAGAGCACCTCGACCGCGCGCATCATCCCCGAGGGCCGGCGCTGGGGCGCCCGCACCCGCCCGGTGGTGAAGGACGACGTGATCGCCAACGTCATCTTCAGCCCCGAGTACCGCTACAAGTTCCTGGTGCACGGCCTGTTCGACGTGGACGCGGACGGCAAGGCCACGGCCGCGGAGGCCGAGTACGTGCGCGGCCGCATCAAGGCATGGGGAGGCGACGTGGTCGAGGGCGACGCGCTGCGCGGCGACCTCGACTTCGTGGTCATGGGCGTGCAGCCGGCGAAGCCGCTCGACCTGCCGCCAGATGCCGACGAGGGCGAGTACACGGCGCACTTCGACCAGAAGCGCGCATACGAGGCGTACTCCACGCTCTTCACCGACGCGCAGTCGGCGCGCGTCCCGGTCCTGAACTGGAACCGGATGCAGGTGCTGACCAACGAAGGACGCTGACGGCGGCCGGGCGCTCGAGACGATGGGCGCCCACGACAAGGCCCCTGCACTGCGGAACGCGATCCACCTCGCGCAGTACGCCGGCGCGCGCAGCTTCGAGTGGCTGTTCGGCGCGTTCCCCCCGGAACAGAACCTCCGGACCGCGGGCGTCGTCGCCGACGCCTGGAGCGCACTCAACCGCAGGCGCCTCGAGCGGGCGCTCGGGAACGTCCGCCGCGCGTTCCCCGCGATGCCGGCCGACGAGGCCGAGGCACTCGCCCGCGCCAGCGTGCGCTACATGTTCCGGACCTACATGGTGGACGCGTTCCAGCTGCCGCGGCTCCTGACCGAGGAGACCTGGCCCCGGCACGTCGACCTCGACGAGGCGCGTCCCGGCATCGAGGCGATGATCGAGGACCGGCCCGCCATCTTCCTCGCCCCGCACGCGGGCAACTGGGAGCTGCTCGGGTTCTTCCCGACGCTCATGGGCTTCCGGATGCATGCGCTCGCGCGCCCGCTCGACAACCCCTGGATCTGGGACTGGGCGCTCGGCAAGCGCGAGGCGCGCGGCATGCGCGTGATCACCAAGTTCGGCGCCACCGAGGAACTGCAGCGGATCGTCACGTCGGGCGGCCGCATCGCGATGATCGCCGACCAGGACGCCGGCCACGACGGCGTGTTCGTCCCCTTCTTCGGGCAGATGGCGAGCGCCTACAAGTCGGTGGCGCTGCTTGCCATCCGCTACGAGCTGCCGGTGGTCGTGGGCGTGGCGCTGCGCCACGGCGACGGCTTCCGCTACCGCGTCTGCACCACCGACGTCATCCGCCCGCGCGACTGGGCCGGCGAGGACGACCCCGTCTTCTGGCTCACCGCGCGCTACAACCGGGCGATGGAGCGGGCCGTGAACCTCGATCCCACGCAGTACCTCTGGATCCACCGCCGCTGGAAGAGCCGCCCGCGCTGGGAACGCGAGTCCAAGCCGATGCCCGCGCGCATCGAGGCCAAGCTGCGCGCCCTGCCGTGGATGTCGGCCGGCGAGGTCGACCGGCTCGTCGAGCAGGCGGCCCGCGCAGCGCACGCCGCCCCGGCGGGAGCGTCGGCGTGACGGCCGCAGCGCGGCGTGGAGGCGCCCGCGTGCTCGGGGTGGACGACGACCCGGACATCCGCGCGG
>CAYTYU010000038.1:14409-19375 GCA_964440815.1 uncultured Chitinophaga sp. | reverse complement strand
GATGCGCCTCGCCGGCGAGTCGATGGTCGAGGGCCGCCGTTCGCCGGGGCTGCGACAGGCGCTCGGGGCGGTTCGCACCGACCTCGTCCGTGCGCGCGAGGCGCTCGAGGCCGCCACCCGCCGCGGCAGCGCCGCGCGCATCGACGCCGCACGCGAGGCGCTCACCCACGCCGAGCGCGCGCTGGCCGACCGCCTCGCGGAGCTCGAGCGGTTCTTCCGCCGCACCGAGGAGGTGTCGACCGCCCTCTACCACGAGGTGATCGGCAGCCGCATGCGCCCGTTCGGCGAGGGCGTGGCCGGGTTCCCGCGCATGGTGCGCGACCTGGCGAAGGACCTCGGCAAGCGCGTGCGCTTCGACATCGTCGGCACCGACGTGCCGGTCGACCGCGACATCCTGTCGCGCCTGGAGGCGCCGCTCAACCACATCCTGCGCAACGCGGTCGACCACGGGATCGAGACCCCGGCCGAGCGGCTGGCCGCCGGCAAGCCCGAGCAGGCGCGCCTCCTGCTCGAGGCCCGCCACCACGCAGGGCAGCTGCTGGTGCGGGTCTCCGAGGACGGCCGCGGCATCGATCCCGCGCGCATCCGCGCCAAGGTGGTCGAGCGCGGGCTGCAGGCCGCGGACGTCGTCGCGCGCCTCGGCGAGCGCGAGCTCTTCGACTTCCTCTTCCTCCCCGGCTTCAGCACGGCGAAGCAGGTGACCGAGATCTCGGGCCGCGGCGTCGGGCTCGACGTCGTGCACCAGGCCGTGGTGGCCACCGGCGGCTCGGTGCGGGTCGAGAGCCGCCTCGGCGCCGGCACGACCTTCGCCCTGCAGCTGCCCGTCACGCTGAGCGTGGTGCGGGCGGCGCTCGTCGAGGTCGCAAGCGAGCCGTACGCGTTCCCGCTCGCGCGGATCGACCGCGTGCTGCGCGCCGGCGCGGACCGCATCTCCTCGGTGCAAGGCCGCCTGCAGTGCGACGTCGACGGCGAAGCCACGGGCCTCGTGGATGCCGCGACGCTCCTCGGCCTCGGCGAGACGGCGCGCGGCGACTCGACCAGCGTGGTGGTCCTCGGCGACGAGGGCGGACGCGTCGGCGTCGTGGTGTCGCGCTTCCTCGGCGAGGAGGACCTGGTGGTTCGCACGCTCGACCCGCGCCTGGGGAAGGTGCCGCACGTCTCGGCCGCGGCGATCCTCGACGACGGCCGACCGGTCCTGATCCTCGACGTCGAGGACGCGCTCAACGGGCTGCGCAAGGCGCTCGGCGAGGGCACGATGCACGGCATGGGCGCCGCCGATGCCGCAGCGCCCGCCCGCCGTGCCGCCAAGCGCATCCTGGTGGCCGAGGACTCCATCACCGTGCGCGAGGTCGAGCGGCAGCTCCTCTCGCGCATGGGCTACGACGTGGCCGTCGCGGTCGACGGCATGGATGCGTGGAACCAGCTGCGCGCCGGGCGCTTCGACATGCTGGTCACCGACATCGACATGCCGCGCATGAACGGCATCGAGCTCGTGCGCCTCGTCCGCGCCGACCCGCGGTTCGCGCACCTGCCGATCGCCGTCGTCAGCTACAAGGACCGCGACGAGGACCGGCGCGCCGGGCTCGACGCGGGCGCCAACGCCTACCTCACCAAGGGCAGCTTCCAGGACCAGAGCTTCGCGGCCACGGTCACCGGTCTGGTGGGGGCTCCATGAGCCGTCCGATGCCCTTCCGGATCGCGATCGTCAACGACCTGGCGATGGCCCGCGAGGCGCTGCGGCGCGTCGTGCTCTCGGTGCCGGGGGCGGAGGTCGCGTGGATGGCCGAGAACGGCGCGGACGCGCTGCAGCGTGCGCTCGCCGACCGGCCGGACCTGGTGCTGATGGACCTGATCATGCCGGTGATGGACGGCGTCGAGTGCACCCGCCGACTGATGCGCGAGGCGCCCTGCCCCGTGGTGGTGGTGACGGCCACCGTGGAGGGAAACGCCTCGCGCGTCTACGACGCAATCGGCGCGGGAGCGCTCGACGCGGTCGAGACCCCCCGGCTGTCCCCGGACGGAGCGCGCGGCGAGCGCCCGCTCGTGGAGAAGATCGAGGCGGTGCGGCGCATGCGGGCGGCCGACGTCGCCGGTGCGGGGAACGCACCGTCGCCGATCGCACGCGCGGCCGACGCGGCATCGTCGGCGCGCCCGGGCGCCGGGTTCCCGGTGATCGCGATCGGCGCCAGCACCGGCGGGCCGCAGGCGGTGGCCGCGGTGCTCGACGGCATCCCGAATCCCGCGCCCGCCGGCGTGGTGGTGGTGCAGCACATGGATCCGCACTTCCTGCCGGGCCTCGCCACGTGGCTTTCCGGCCGCACGCAGCGCGCCGTGCACCTCGTGCGCGCGGGCGACCGTCCCGATCCCTCGGCCATCCTCGTGGCAGGCGAAGCTCGTCAGCTCGTGATGCGCGCGGACGGCTCGATGGACTACGTCGACGGCGACCCGGCCGCCGTGCACCGTCCGTCGGTCGACGTCTTCTTCGAGAGCCTGGCCGCCGCGCGCGCCGTCGGCGGCGTGGCCATGCTGCTGACCGGCATGGGCCGCGACGGTGCCGCGGGGCTCCTTGCCCTGCGCCGCGCCGGGTGGCCCACCTACGCCCAGGACCGCGAGACCAGCGTCGTCTGGGGCATGCCCGGCGCCGCACACTCCATGGGTGCCGTCGAGCACCTTCTCCCGCTCGGCGAACTGGGCCCCGCCGTGCTTGCCGCGATCGCTGCCCGAAGAAAGGACACCAGTCGATGACCCTCAAGGAGGCCCTGTCCACCGATCAGCCGCTCAAGGTGATGATCGTCGATGACCAGGCGTTCGTGGCCGAGGCCGTGCGACGCATGCTGCTGCCGCACGCGGACATCCAGTTCGCCGCCTGCCTGAAGGGCGCGGAGGCGCCGGCGAGGGTCGCGGAGGTGCAGCCGGACGTCATCCTGCAGGACCTCGTGATGCCCGATGCCGACGGGCTCGACCTCGTCTCCGCCTACCGGAAGGACCCGGCGATCGCGCGCACGCCGCTCATCGTGCTGAGCGTGAAGGAGGAGCCGGCCACGAAGGCCGAGGCGTTCGCGCGGGGTGCCAACGACTACCTCGTCAAGCTTCCGGACGCCGTCGAGCTGGTGGCGCGCATCCGCTACCACGCCCGCGCCAACCGCGCGCAGCGCGAGCGCGATGCGGCCTTCAACGCCCTGCGCGCCGAGCTCGACAGCGCAGCCCACTACGTCCAGAGCCTCATCCCGGAACCGGTGGATGGGCGGGTGCGCACGCGCTGGGCGTTCGTCCCCTCGGCGAGCCTGGGCGGAGACTCGTTCGGCTACCACTGGCTCGACGAGGACCGGATGGCGATCTACCTCCTCGACGTGTGCGGCCACGGCGTGGGGCCGGCGCTCCTCTCGGTGAGCGTGATGAACGCGCTGCAGGTCAATGCACTGGGCGGCGCCGACCTGCGCGACCCGGGCGCCGTGCTCACGGCGCTCAACGCGATGTTCCCGATGTCCAAGCACAACGGCATGTTCTTCACCATGTGGTACGGCGTGGCCGACCTCTCGGCGCGCACGTTGCGCTACGGCTCGGGCGGGCACCCGCCGGCCCTCCTGGTGTCGCCGGGCCGCGACGACCGCCGGCTCGGGGGCGACGAACCGGTCTCCGGGCCGATGATCGGCGCCATCGATGGACTGTCCTACGACTCCGCGACCACGGAACTGCCGGCCGGCAGCCGGCTGTACCTGTACAGCGACGGCATCCACGAGCTGGCGCGCGACGACGGGTCGATGTGGTCGCTCGATGAGTTCCTGCAGGGCGCGAGCCGCGAGGCACGAGGTCCGGACGGCGCGGTCGAGCGGCTGGTGGCCGCGAGCCGCGCCTGGCAGGGCCGCCCGGAGTTCCAGGACGACGTGAGCGTGCTCGAGGTGATCTTCCCGTGACCGGCATGCGCACCGCCGCGGCGGTGCCCGGGCTGGTGGCGTGGGCGGCGCTCGCCGCGGCCTGCACGCCGGTGCACGAGTACCGGCGGATCGTGATGGGCGCCGAGTGCCGCATCCTCGTGGCGGCCGACGAGGCCACCGCCGACCGTGCCGCCGAGGCGGCGTTCGCGCGCCTCGCGGAGGTCGAGCAGGCGCTCAGCGACTGGATGGCCGCGAGCGAAGTCCGCCGGCTTCCGGTGCGCGCAGGCGAACAGGCGGCGGTGAGCGCCGACCTCGCGGCCGCGATCGCCGCGTCGCTCGCCTGGAGCGAACGCACGGACGGCGCGTTCGACGCCACGCTCGGGGCACTGACCGGTGCCTGGCGCGCGGCGCGGCGCGCGGGCACGCCGCTCGACCCTGCCGAGGTGCGCGCCCTGGTCGCGCAGTGCGGCTGGCGGAACGTGCGCTTCGACGCCGGCACGCGCACGTATGCCGTGGCCGTCGACGGGCTGCGGCTCGACTTCGGCGCGATCGGCCAGGGACTCGGCGCGGACGCGGCGATGGCCGCGATCCGCGCGCACGGGGTGGAGCGTGCGCTGGTCGACCTCTCGGGCGACATCCTGGCGGGCGACCCGCCGCCGGGCCGCTCGGCATGGCGCGTCACGGCCGACGACGACCAGGCGTCGACGATGTTCCTCCGCAACCAGGCCGTGACCACGAGCGGCGACCGAGCGCAGCACCTCGACGCGGGCGGCATGCGCCTGAGCCACGTGCTGGACCCCGCCACGGGCTGGCCCGTCACGACGCGCGTGCAGGTCACCGCGGGCGCACCCACCGCAACCGATGCCGACGCACTGGCGACGGCGCTCTGCGTGCTGGGCCCGGACCGCGGCGGTGAGCTCCTCAGGCGGCTGGGGCCGGAGTACTGGGCGCGCTGGTCGTGGCCGCCTGCCCCGGAATCGCCACGGATTCCTTGACGCCGGGACCGGGCTTCGGATCCTTCGGAACGATGTCCATCGGGTCGGCAAGCGCGGCGCCCCACCCACACGCGACAGTTGATCTCCCCCGATCCA
>CAYTYU010000038.1:0-14399 GCA_964440815.1 uncultured Chitinophaga sp. | reverse complement strand
CGGCGTCCCACGCGAGGTCCTTCCCCGTGTAGGCGGCCATGCGGCCCATGATCGCGGTCATCGTGCTCTCGGCGATCCGGCGCCCCTCGTTCAGGTACGGCGCGTTGCCGCGCACCGCGTCCTGCAGGTCGACGTGCTCCTGCACGTAGGGATTGGGGTTCGGGCCGGCGAACTTCCACGTGACGCGGCCGCGGCACTCGGCCCGGCCGCTCGAGGTGAGGAGCGTGCCCTCGGTGCCGTAGATGATCTCCTCGACCCGCCCGTCGGTGCCGTCCTGCTGGCGGCACATCGAGGCCGCGAATCGGTCGCCCGGGTACTCGAAGTCGATGGCGAAGTGGTCGTTGATCGCGCCGAAGACGGGCTGCGTACGCACCTGGCGGCCACCGGTCGCCACGCAGCGCACCGGGTGCGCATCGCCGAAGGCCCAGTTCACGACGTCGATGTTGTGCACGTGCTGCTCGACGACGTGGTCGCCCGAGAGCCACGTGAAGTACAGCCAGTTGCGCACCTGGTTCTCGATCTCGCTGAGCGCGGGATCCGGGTCCTTGTGCCAGAGGCCGCCCTGGTTCCAGTAGCAGCGCGCGGCGACCGGCCGGCCGATCGCGCCGTCCCGCACCAGCCGCATCGCCTCCAGGTAGCAGCGCTCGTGCCGGCGCTGGGTGCCGGTCACCACGCACAGCTTCCGCTCCGCGGCGCGCGCGCTCGCCTCGAGCACCGTGCGCACCCCCGACGGGTCGACGGCCACCGGCTTCTCGAAGAAGACGTGCTTGCCCGCGTCGATCGCGGCCGCGTAGTGCGTCGGCCGGAAGCCCGGCGCCGTCGCCAGGATCACGAGGTCGCAGTCGGTCGCCAGCACCTTCCGGTAGGCGTCGAAGCCCCAGAAGCGCGCCGCGGCGGGCACGTCCGCCCGGCCCTCGCCGGCCTTCGCCAGGCCGTCGGCCGTCGCGTCCACGCGCTCGCGGAAGGCGTCGCCGAGGGCGACGATCCGCGTGTCGGGACTGGCCCGCAGCGCATCGATCGCCGCACCGCCGCCGCGGCCGCCGCAGCCGATCACGCCGACGCGGATCGGCCGTCCGCGCGACTGCGACGGCGCCATCGGGCCCGAGACCTTCTCGGGCGCCCGGCAGGCGGTGATGATCGCGGGCACGGCGAGGGCCGCGGCCATTGCGGCGCCGCCGGCGCCGAGGAACCCGCGCCGCGACGGGTCGGCGCGGTCGGTCATGGAACGGTCACCTTGTACTGTCCGGGCTTCTTCTCCGTGGGCATGGGCAGCGCACCCATCTCGTACGCCGGCGGCGCAAGCGACTCCGTCGACGCGATGGCCTCGGCCCACGTGACCTGCTGGCCGCTGTAGGCGGCCATGCGGCCGAGCACCGCCATCATGTTGCTCGTCACCATCCAGTCGCCGTCGTCGACCACCTCGCCCGCGCGGATCGCGCGGAAGAGCTCGTCGTGCTCCACCTGGTACATGTTCGGCTTCGGGCCGTTGGCCGGGTAGCGCCACAGCACCTTGCCGTCGGGGTCCTTCATCCAGTGGGTGGGGCCCCATCCGTTGATGAAGCACTGCCCCTTGGTGCCCGTGATCCAGTCGGTGTTCTCGAAGTAGCAGTCGGGCTGCTGGCGGCAGTTGAGGAACGCACGCCGCCCGTCGGCCCACTCGTAGACGATCGCGAAGTGGTCGTACACGTCGCCGCGCTCGGGGATGGCCTCGCGCAGCTGGCGTCCGCCCATGCCCACGGCCTTCGCCGGCGGCTCGTTCCGGAAGCACCAGTTGATCTTGTCGATCGAGTGCACCGCCTGCTCGACGATGATGTCGCCGGACAGCCAGTTGAAGTGCTGCCAGTTGCGCACCTGGAACTCCATGTCGCTCCATCCGGGCTTGCGGGCATTGGTGCCGAGCGGCCCGGTGTAGTAGCAGGAGTACATCGCCATCGGGGTGCCGAGCGTCCCCTTCTCAAGCTCCGCGAACGTGGCGCGCTCCGGGCTGCTGCGGCGCCAGCAGAAGCCGGACACCAGGTTGCGCTTCGCCTCGCGCGCCTTGCGCACGCTGTCCACGACGCTGCGGTACCCCGGCGCGTCCACGAACATCGGCTTCTCGCAGAAGACGTGCTTCCTCGCGTCCACCGCGGCCGCGAGGTGCATCGGCCGGAAGTGCGGCGCGCTGCAGAGGAGCACCACGTCGACGCCGGAGTCGATCGCCGCCTTGTAGCCGTCGAAGCCCGCGAAGCGCCGCTCGGCCGGCACCTGCACGCGGTCCTTCATGGGGTGGCCCTCGAACTGCTTCACGCAGGCGTCCATCCGGTCGGGGAAGACGTCCGCCACCGCCCACAGGATGACCCCGGGATCGGCGCGCAGCGCCTGGTCCGCGGCGCCGGTGCCCCGCCCGCCGCAACCGACGAGGGCGACCTTCAGGGGCGGTCCCTTGGGTGCGGCGTCCGGCTTCGCGGCGTCCTGGGCGAACGCCGGCAGCGCCGGCGCCGCCGCCGCGGCGAGCCCCGCCGCCGTCCCCGCCGCCACGAACTCGCGGCGCGTCACGCCGCCCGATGCCGTCCGATCGATCGCGTCGCTCACTTGCTGGCCTCCTTGGGTCCGTCGCTCGTCACCACGCGCATGCCGATGAATGGCCCGTCGACGAGCCACCACACGCTCTTCGGGAACTGCGGGTCGCTGTCGTTCCATTCCGCGGTCTCTGGCACGGGCTTCATGGTCGCCGGGTCGATCTTCCCGTCCCGGTAGCTGCCGCCCATGACGAAGAACTTCCCCGCGCCGTCCGTGCACCACTCCGCCGCGTTGCCCCAGAGGTCGACGAGGCCCGCCGCATCCGCGGGCTTCTCGCCGCAGCGGTGCGTGCGCACGTCGGCATCGGCGTCGGTCCACGCATGCTTCGTCGCGGACCCGGCGGTGACGCCCGAGGCACGCGCCATGCACGCCCACTCCTTCACGGTCGGCAGGCGGTAGGTGCGCCCGGTCTTCCGGGACAGCCACTCGCAGAACTGCACCGCGCCCTTGGAGCTCATCGAGATCGCGGGCCATCCCTGGTGCCCGAACCCGCGGTCGACGGAGACGTAGGGCTTGGTCGGCCGCGTCACCGCGTCGCTTTCCGGCGTGCTGTCACCCGACTTCTGGTCGAAGCCGTAGATGAAGGCGTCGAAGAGCTCCCACGGCACCTCGGTTCGCGCGGCGTAGAACGCGGGTGTCCCGTCGCAGCCGGGAATCGGCATCATCTCGACGCTCACCGCGGTGCCCTTGATGCGGTCGACGAAGGCGGGGGTCGGCGCGGCAGCGGAAGCCTTCGCGGGCGGCGGCGTCGCCTGCTGCAGGAGCGCGACCGTGGCCACCGTCACCGACAGGAAAGGCATGAGGGCGGACGCTACCGCAAGTCGGCGCCGGCGCGCACGGGGGATTCGCCCCACGGGGCCGGCGGCGGCGGCCCCGTGAGCGAGCCCAGGAACGCCTCGAGGTCGGCGCGCTCGGCATCGGAGAGACCGAGCGGGCGCAGCACGGCTTCGCGGTGATGGTCGAGCGCCGAGGCGCCCTCGAGGGTCGAGTAGAAGCGCACCACGTCCGCAAGCGTCGCCAGCTGCCCGGCATGCATGTACGGCGGGGTCTGCGCCACGTTCCGGAGGCTCGGCGTGCGGAACTCGCCCCAGCGGTCGGGCGAGTTCACCAGGCTGCGCGAGATCCGTGCCTGCGCGCCGTCGCGCGCGTCGGAATGCGGCCCGGCGGCGTTCATCGGGTCGTCGCGGACGCGGTCGACGACCGCGTAGCGGCCTGGGTCGCGGGGCGGCCCGCCATCCGGCGTCGGCGCGCCGATCATGTGGAACTCGCCGTCGGAAAACAACGCGCCGTGGTGGCACTGCGCGCACTCGGCCTTCCCGAAGAAGAGGACGAGCCCGCGGCGCTGGGCGTCCGTCAGCTCCTCGTCCGCGCGCGGATCGCCGGCAGCCCGCCGCATCCACCACCGGTCGTAGGCCGACGGACCGGTCACCAACCGCCGCTCGTACGCCGCGATCGCCTTGCCGACCATCGCGAAGGCACGATCGACGTCGGCCGCAGGTGCGCCCACCTCCGGCGGATCGGCCGCGAACGCCGCGCGCCACGCCGCACGCAGCGCCGGGTCGCCGGCCACGTGCGTCAACGCGCGCGTGCGGTCGATGCCGTGCTCGGCCGCGGTCTCGAAGGGCTGGGTGGCCTGGCCCCACAGCGTGTCGGCACGGCCGTCCCACGTCAGCCAGCGCTGGTGCGCGGCGTTGAGGACGGTCATCGCATGGCGCGTGCCCTTGCCTTCGCCCACCGCGATCGCGCGCCGGTCGGCGAACCCGAACGCCGGATCGTGGCAGCTGGCGCAGCTCACCGTGCCGCTCGCCGAGAGCCGCGGGTCGAAGAAGAGGAGGTGCCCCAGCCGCGCCGCCGCCTCGTCGTCGGCCCAGCGGTTGGTGGGATCGGCGGGGACCGGCCCGAGGGGCGGGTTCCGGCGCACGCGCCGCGCGGCGGCGTCATCGAGCCAGCCGCCGTCGACGGGGGCGCCGCCCTGCATCGCAAGGATCATGACGGCAGCGGCGATCATTCGAGCGTCACCGAGGTCTGCGCCCGTGCGCGCGCGCCCGAGGCGCGGTCGACGCGGTCGAAGTGCACCTCCCAGTAGCCGGGCATGTGGAACAGCGCGCCTTCCACGAGCCAACGTCCGTCGGCGCGGCGCGTCACCGTCGGTGCCACGTTCATCCCATGCCCGTGGTGCGGCATCGCGGCGTCGAACTCGAGGTCGCCGCCGCATGCGCCGCCGTCGGGCGAGAGCAGCTCGACCTCGAGGCCGAAGGGATCGCGCACGAACGGCGCACCGTCAGGAACGAACCGGTAGCGGACCGCGAAGGTCCCGTCCGTCGACCCGATCCGCCGCCAGCCGTCGGGATCGCGCGCCTCCACGGGAAACTGCGCGCGCGTGTCCGCCGCGCCGTCGGCGCTCGGCACCGATCCCAACGGGTTGACGGGGCCGGTGCGCGACGGGTCCTTCGGCCGAACCCAGGCGCGGCCGATCCCGAAGGTCGACAGCCATGCGGCGCCGGCATCGAACGACTGCAGCCGGTGGTTGCCGTGGTCCGAGACGAAGAGGCGATCCGCCTCGGGCGACCACGCCAGCGACGACGGTTCCCACAGCGCTCCCGGGTCGGTGCCCGTCACGCCGCCCGAGGCAACGATCGCGCCGCCGGCGGGATCGACGACGATGAGCCGGTCGCCGCCGGCATCCGCGATCGCGAGCCGGCGCGCAGTCCCTGCGTCCGGCAGCACCGCCACGCCGACCGGCCGCCGCGCCGGCAGCGGCGTCGCTCCGAGGAACGCCCCATCCGCCCGTGCGTAGCGCTTCAGGTCGCGCGCCGCCGCATCGACGACGAGCACCGAGCCGTCGCGATCGATCGCGCACTGGGCGGGAAGAACGGGGCGCGCCGCGCCCGTCCACGGGCCGAGCACGCGCACGGGGCGCCACGACGCGTCGAGCTCCACGAGTCGGGGGCCGTTCGCGTCGAGCGCGAGGATCGCGCCGTCCGGCGCACGCACGAGGTCGATCGGCTCGTACGGCAGCGCCTCGGGGCCCTCGGCCGCGCGGATCATCGCGTCGACGGGCGCAAACGACGCCTCGCGCACGAGCCGGGGCATGAAGGGGTCGAAGGACGGTGCCTGGCCCGCGCGCACGAGCGCGAGCGACGCATGCACCCGGCGCACGGGATCGGCGACGTGGATGCGGTTGCCCGCCTCGTCCACGCAGGCGGCGCTCACCTGGCCGAAGCTGCCGGCACGCGTGCCCGGTCCGCCGAACGTGGTGACGTGGATCGGGATCTCGGGCCGGAGGTCGAAGACGAGCCCCGACGCGGACTCGGGCTCCCAGACGACGAGCGTGCGGCCGTCGACGGCCACCTCCCGGCTGAAGTGGCTGGCCACGCCCTCGAAGGCCGGGAGCGCCGTCGCGCGCGGAGCGGACGGGTCGCGCGGCGGGAGGTGCCCGAACAGCTGCACGCGCCGCTCGAAGGGCTCCGCCACGGCGACCACCGATCCGTCGGGCGCCGCATGCGCCGCGGTCGGGTAGTGGATCCTGCCGTTGCCCTCGCGCGGCCGAACGGCGTGCTGCCCCCACTGGTCGAGCGTCCTGCCGTCCGCATCGACGCGCACCACGCGGTGATTCAGGAGATCGGTCACCAGGAACGCGCCGCCGTCCCAGGCGACCGCGGCCGGGGACTGCCAGAGGTCGGGGAACGCACCGCGGTCGCCAAGCACGCGCCGGACGTCGCCGGTCTCGGGGTCGACCAGCACGATGCGGTGGTTCGCCGCGTCGGTGGCAAGCAGCACGCCGCCTCCGAGCGCCACGCCCGAGATCCGCGGGACGAGCGGGCCGCCGGAGGAGAGGTCGAACCACCGTCCGTCCGATCCGTCCGGCGCACAGGCGCGGATGCGCGGGCGCGCGCCGTCGGCGATGTACAGGCGATCGACGCTCGCGGCGATCGCCGATGGCCGCCACGAGGCGAGACGGACGATCGCGTTCGGCGTCGCGGGTGGATCCGACGGCTCCGTCGCCACCGAGAACACGGCGCCGCCCGCGCGATCGACGACGGCAACCCGGCCATCGCCCAGCGGCGCGAGTGCCACGGCCTCGGCCACGCCACCCTCCGGCCACGGCGCCACCAGCGGCACGAACCGCGGCAGGGCCAGCGCCTCCTCGCCGTCCCCGAAACGGACGCGAACCACGCCGCCGGACCCAAGCGCCGCCACCAGCGTTCCATCGGCCAGGGGAAGCGCCGCCCGGACGTCCTGCAGTCCATCGATGGTGCGAACGTGCTGGCCGAAGCCGATTCCGGCGGCAGGCGGTGCCGACCACGCGGCTTCCGCGGCACCGCGGGCACCGAGGCAGGCGATCGCGAGCGCGATCGCGGAGGCGGCATGGCGGCGACTCGACGACATCACGCGGAAGCCTACGCCCCGCTACCCTCCGGCCGCCATGATCGCCGCGGCCACCACGACGCTCCCGACCTGGTCGGTCATCCCCTTCGCCGCGCTGCTCGCGGCCATCGCGGTGCTTCCGCTCATCCACCGGACGGCGCACTGGTGGGAGTCGAACCGCAACCGATTCATCGTGTCCGCCTCCTGCGGGGCGGTCGCGCTGCTGGCGATCGCGGCGACGGCGGGCGCCGCCCCCGCGGGGCAGGCGCTGGGCCACGCGGTGGAGGAATTCGTGCCCTTCATGGTGCTCCTCTTCTCGCTCTACGTGATCTCCGGCGGCATCCTGATCGCCGGCGACATCCCGGGGAACCCGCGCATCAACACCGCGATCCTCGCGCTCGGCACCATCCTCGCGAACGTCCTGGGGACCACGGGCGCGAGCATGCTGCTCATCCGGCCCATCCTGCGCGCCAACCGCCGGCGCGCGCACCGGGCGCACGTGGTGATCTTCTTCATCTTCCTGGTGAGCAACTGCGGCGGGCTGCTGCTGCCGATCGGCGACCCGCCGCTCTTCCTCGGGTACCTGCGCGGCGTCCCGTTCACCTGGACCATGCAGCTGGTCCCGGAGTGGATGGTCGTGACCGGCGCGCTCCTCGTCATCTTCTTCGCCGTCGACACGGCATTCGCCCGCAAGGAAGGATCGATCCGCGAGCCGGCCGACCTCGTCGACGACGATCCGACGCCCAACGTCCGCGTCACGGGCGGACGGAACGTGGTCTGGCTGGCGGGCGTCGTGCTCGCCGCTGCGTTCCTGGTGCCGGGGACGACGATCGAGTCCCTGGGCTGGACGGTGCTCCCGTGGACGCGCGAGGCGGTGATGCTGGCGTGCGCGGGGCTCAGCCTGTGGCTCACCCCGTGGCCGCTGCGCGAGGAGAACCACTTCGCGTTCGGGCCCATCATCGAGGTGGCCGCCATCTTCAGCGGCCTGTTCGTGGCCATGCAGCCCGCCCTCGCGATCCTCGGCGCGCGCGGCGGCGAGCTCGGCGTCACGACGCCCGCGCAGTTCTTCTGGGCGACGGGCATCCTCTCGAGCTTCCTGGACAACGCCCCCACCTACCTGGTGTTCGCCGATGTCGCGTCCACCATGACGCCGGCCGATGCGGCGGAGACGGTGACGTACGGCACCGGGCGCGTGGCGGAGCCGCTCCTCGTCGCCGTCAGCCTCGGCGCGGTGTTCATGGGCGCGAACACCTACATCGGCAACGGCCCGAACCTCATGGTCGCCGCGATCGCCCGCCGGGACGGCGTGCCGATGCCGTCGTTCTTCGGCTACATGCTGTGGTCGGGCGCGCTCCTGCTCCCGCTCTTCGGCGTGGTGACCTGGCTGTTCCTCGCCTGAGGCGCGCGCACTCCGCGCGCAATCGCGCTCACTCCGCGCGGCGCCGCATCACGTCGCCGGCCTGTCCGAGCCCCTGCTCCACCGGCACGTCGGCGCCAAGCTTCACCTCGACGCCGCCGGCCTCCACCTCGAGCCCGCCCGACGGCGGCTTCGACGGATCGTTCTGCTGCATGAGGGCGAAGATCACGGCCTGAGCGGCGGCACTCTCGGCCACCAGCCGCCCCGCGCGCTCGCTGGCCTCGCCGAGGGTGCGGAACTTCCCGCCGTCCAGCTCGCCCTCGAAGTCGGTGAGCGCGTTCTCGACCGCGATCATCATGTAGGCCACCACGGCCCACTCCTCGCGCGTGTCGGGGAAGTAGCCGCTGGAACGAGCGAGCTCCACCGGCAGCGCGATGCGCCAGCCGTCATCCGTCTCGCGCATCGAGAGCGTGCCGCCGAGGACCGGCTTGCCGTCGAGCTCGAACGTCGCGGTGCCGTCGCCGAGGTCCTCGGCCTCCAGGCGGGAACGGTTGGCGTCGAGCCAGCCGAACGGATCGGCCATCACCGCGTTGAACACGTCGCCGAAGCCGCTTCGCGTGGCCCATGAGCCGCCCTTGCCGAGCTCGCGATCGACGTCGGCCGGGTAGCGCTTGCGCAGCTTCTGCGACACGCGCCAGAGCTGCGCCAGCATCTCGCCCGCCTTGCCCTTCACGTCCTCGATCGCGCTGGCCTCGGTCACGCCGTCGGGGAACGTCACGTCGCGCGCCTCGACGAAGAGCATGGTGGGCAGCAGCTCCGGGCGGCCATCCTTCACCATGCGGGTCATCGCGTCGATGGCCGCCGAGGGCGAGGACGTGTCGTAGCGCGGCTTGCGGCAGCCGCCCGCCGCGGCCACGGCGACCAGCGCAGCGGCGACGGCAAGGCGGATGGAAGCGCGGACGTGCATGGACGGGATCGTAGTCCGCGTGCGGGCCCGGCCTACACTGCCCCCGTGCGGATCCAGCTCAACGGCCAGCCACGCGACCTGGAGGCGGTGACCACCGTCGCCGACCTCGTTCGCTCGATCGGTCTCGACGGCGCGCCGTGCGCGGTCGAGGTGAATGCGAGGCTCGTCCGGCGCGCCGACCGCGCGTCGGTGCCGCTCGCCGACGGTGACCGCGTGGAAGTCGTGACCCTGGTGGGGGGCGGATGAGCACGAACGCGACCACGCCTGAGTCCGCGCACGCGAACGCCGCCGCTGCCGCCGCCGCGCCGAACATCCCGCTGCTGCGGATCGGCGGATTCACGCTGCGCAGCCGGCTCGTGGTCGGCACCGGCAAGTACCGCGACCACGCCACGATGCAGGCGGCGATCGATGCCTCCGGCGCCGACTGCGTGACGGTCGCGGTGCGCCGCGAGCGCCTCGTGGACGCGCAGGGGCGGTCGATCCTCGACTTCCTCCCCCTCGACCGGATCACCATCCTCCCGAACACCGCCGGGTGCTTCACCGCCGAGGACGCCGTGCGCGTCTCGCGCCTGGGGCGCGAGATCCTGGAGCAGCTGGGGAACCCGGGTGCGGGCTGGGTGAAGCTCGAGGTGCTCGGCGACCGCACCACCCTGCTCCCCGATCCGGTCGGCACCATCGAGGCCTGCCGCGAGCTGGTCGCGGACGGCTTCACCGTGCTCTGCTACTCGAGCGACGACCCGATCGTCGCCGCGCGCCTGCGCGACGCGGGCGCGGCAAGCGTGATGCCGGCCGGAAGCCCGATCGGCAGCGGCCGCGGCATCGCGAACCCCGCCGCCATCCGGCTCGTCCTCGACCGCCTGAAGCTCGCCGACCAGGGCGGCGGCCCCGACTACCCGGTGATCGTCGACGCAGGCGTCGGCACGGCGAGCGACGTCGTCCACGCGATGGAGCTCGGCGCCGACGGCGTGCTCCTCAACACCGGCATCGCGCATGCGCAGGACCCCGTGCGCATGGCCCACGCGATGCGGCTCGCCCTCGACGCGGGCTGGCACACCGCCCGCGCCGGCCGCATCCCGCGCAAGCTGTACGCCAACGCGAGCAGCCCGTGGGAGGGCGTGATCACGCACATCCCGGGCGAGTGAAAATGGTCCCGTTCCTCCCGGACCAATTTGCAAATTGGTCCGGGAGGAACGGGACCATTTTCAGTGGTCCACGCGGTGGCCGAGAATCGGCTCGAGATCGCGCACGCGCGCGGTCACCGTCTCCGCGTCGCGGGCCTCCAAGTTGAGCCGCAGCAGCGGCTCCGTGTTCGACATGCGGATGTTCGCCCACCAGTCGCCGCAGTCCATGCTCAGGCCGTCGAGCGTGTGGCACTTCGCGTGCGGGTACTTGGCCCGCAGCGCGTCCAGCGCACCCTGCTTGTCGTCGTTCTCGAAGTTGATCTCGCCGCTCTGGCAGTAGCGACGGAACGGCCGGATGCACGCGGACATCGGCGTCCCGGCGGCCACCAGCGCCGACACCACGTTGGCGAAGGCGCGCGCGCCGCTGTCGGTGCACCACATGTCCGCGAAGTAGAAGTGGCCGCTCAGCTCGCCGCCGAAGGGCGCGCCCGTCTCGCGCAGCTTCTGCTTCATGAAGACGTGGCCCACGCGACCCTCCACCGGGACACCGCCGCGCTCCCGCACCGCCTCGGCCACCGAGCGCGTGCTGCGCAGGTCGTACACGATCGATGCGCCGGCCCGGCCCTCCAGCCAGCCCTGCGCCAGCCACCCCGTCAGCAGGTCGCACCCCACCGGCTCGCCGCGCTCGTCGATCACCATGCAGCGGTCCGCGTCGCCGTCGAAGCACACGCCGAAGTCCGCCTTCAGGGCGCGCACCCCCTCGCGCGTCGGCGCCAGGTTCGCCTCCACCAGCGGGTTGGGCTCGTGCACGAACTCGCCCGTCGAGTTGTCGAAGTTGATCGGGGTGATCCGCAGGCCCTTCACGTCGCCGAAGACCTTCGGCACCATCGTGCCGGCCATGCCGTTGGAGGCATCGATCACCACGTGCAGGGTGCGCGACCCGTCGAGCACCGATGCCGGCAGGAAGCGCAGCAGGTGCGCCCGGTACGCGTCCCACAGGTCGCGCGATTCCTCCCGCCCGCCGCCGGGGCCCGACCCGCGCCGCGCCCCCTCGGCGATCGACTTGATCGCGGAGAGCCCCGTGTCCTGGCCGACCGGCCGCGCGCCGATCCCGCTCACCTTGAAGCCGTTGTACTGAGCCGGGTTGTGGCTTGCGGTCGTCTGCACCGCGCCTGCCGCGTCGAGGTGGTTCGCCGCGAAGTACGTGAACGGCGTGTCCACCATGCCGACGTCGACCACCACCGCGCCCGCCTCGATCATCCCGTCCTTGAGCGCGCGCACCAGCGACGGCGAGCTCTTGCGCATGTCACGCCCGACCACGAGGGTCCGCGCCCGGTCGCCGGTCCGGCCCTCGCGTGCGGCCACGTCCATCAGGTGCGTCGCGGTCCCGAACCCCACCTGGAATGCGTCCACCTCGGCGAGCGGGTCGGGGTAGATGCCGCGGACGTCGTAGGCCTTGAAGATCTTGCTGAGCATGGGAAGGCCGGAATCGTAGTATTGGCCTCCCATGGCCGCTGCACGCAGAGACTTCCGCACGGACCGCTGCCTGACGCGGATCGTCGCCACCGTCGGACCGGCGTGCAGCCGGCCGGCCGACCTCGACCGCCTCGTGCGCGAGGGCGTGAGCGTCTTCCGCCTGAACCTGAGCCACGGCGACCTGGAGACCCACGCACGGTCGATCACGGCCATCCGCCGTGCCGCCGCCGCCCTGCGCATCGAGGTCGGGATCCTCGCGGACCTTCCCGGCCCGAAGATCCGCCTCACGTCGATGCCCACCGGCCGCGTGGTCGCGCTGCGCCACGGCGACGCGGTACGCATCGCGCGCGGGAACGCCCCGATCGACCCGGACGCACGGCCCGCCACCTTCCACGTCGACTACGCGGGCCTCGCGGGCGACGTCCGCGCCGGCGATCGCGTGCTCATCGACGACGGCGCGGTCCAGCTGCGCGTGCGCCGCGTCGTGCGCGGCGCCGTCGAGTGCACCTGCGAGGTGGGCGGCACCGTCTCCGGGCGCAAGGGCGTGAACCTGCCGGAGAGCGCCGTCCGCCTGCGCGCCCCCACGGCGCGCGACCGCGTGCTCGCCGACTGGGCGGTGCAGCACGGCGCGGACTTCGTCGCGCTGAGCTTCGTGCAGCGCCCCGCCGACGTGCGGCTCCTGCGCCGCGTGCTGGACGCGGCCGCGCGCCGGCGGCGACGCCGCACGCCCGGGATCGTGGCGAAGATCGAGCGCCCGGTGGCGCTCGGCGAGCTCGACGGCATCGCCGCCGAGGCGGACGCCATGATGGTCGCGCGCGGCGACCTGGCGATCGAGCTCGACTTCGCGCGCGTGCCGGTGGAGCAGCGCCGCATCCAGGCCGCCTGCGACCGGGCGGCCATCCCCTGCATCGTCGCCACCCAGATGCTCCAGAGCATGATGGAAGCGCCGCTTCCCACCCGCGCGGAGGCCTCCGACGTCGCCAACGCGATCCTCGGCGGCACCGACGCCGTGATGCTGAGCGGCGAGACCGCCGCAGGCCGCCATCCGTTCGAGAGCGTGCGCGCCATGCGCCGCATCGCCCAGGAAGCCGAGCGCTGGACCGCGGCGCAGCCCCCGGCACCGCTCCGTGCCATCGCCCTCGCCGAATCCCCCGAGCCCGCGGCGGTGCTCGCGCGCGCCATCGCGCAGATGGCCGTCGACGCCCGCGCCCGCGCCGTGCTGTGCTGGACCGACGCGCGCTCGGTGCGGTTCATCAGCCAAGCCGACGTCCAGGTGCCGATCGTGGCCTTCGGCGACGACGACGCGGAACTGCGCTCGCTCGCCCTGCTCCGTGGCGTGCATGCGATCCGCACCCGGCGCCCCGTGGACAGCCGCGACTTCGTCCGGCGCGCCGAGGCGCTGCTGCGGTCGGCGGGGACCCTGGCGACCGACGACCGGGTGGTGGTCGCCACCGGCTTCGCCGGGCATGGCACGGAACGCCTCTGGCTGCGGCGCGTGGGCGAACGCGCGATCTGACGGCCAATAACGGGGCGCCGGCCCATCCACCCTCCCGTTGCGGACGCGCAGCGGTTTGGGGTACCGTGTCTCGCTTCCCCGCTGGTGCGGGGCGTCGCGGATTCCAGGTGGACACCGCGACGAACGGCCCCGCGATGCGGGGCACACGTCCTCGTCCCAAGCGCCCTTGGTTCGGGACGGCCGCCGGCCCTGCCGGCGTCCACCGGCCGATTCCCGCGGTGTCGCTGCTGCCGCCCTGCAAGGAGAGCCCCCATGTCTGACCAGAAGTCGCTCGCCAAGGAACTCGTCGAAGCCGGAGTCATCTTCGGACAGCGCCGCTCCCAGTGGAACCCGAAGATGAAGCCGTACATCTTCGCCACCAAGAACGGCATCTCGATCATCGACGTCAAGGAGACGATCAAGGGCCTCCTGCTCGCCAAGCGGTTCATCGCCAGGACGGTGGCCGGCGGCAAGGACGTCTGCTTCGTCGGCACCAAGCGCCAGGCGCGCGGCGCCGTGGAGCAGCACTGCGCGGCCTGCAGCATGCCGTTCGTCACCGAGCGCTGGCTCGGCGGCACACTCACGAACTTCCGCACGATCCGCGAGCGGCTGCGCCGGCTCGAGGACCTCGAGCGCCTCGCCGAGACCGGCGACATCCGCAACTACTCCAAGAAGATGGAGTCGCAGCTCGCCCGCGAGCAGAAGAAGATCCACCGCAACCTGAACGGCCTGCGCGGCATGACCAAGCTGCCCGGCGCCCTCGTCGTGGTCGACACCACGCGCGAGCAGAACGCGCTGCTCGAGGCAAAGGCCCTGGGCATCCCGACGATCTGCCTCATCGACACCGACGGCAACCCGGACCTCGCCGACATCCCGGTGCCCGGCAACGACGACTCGATGCGCTCCATCGACATCGTGATCCGCGAGCTGTGCGCGGCCGCCGCCGAGGGCCGCGGCCAGCGCTCCAACGCAAGCCCCGAGGAGATGGGCGCGGCGGCCGCCGCGGCCGGCGACCTCGAGGCCCCGAACGCGCCGCGCCCCGCGCGTCGCTCGAGC
>CAYTYU010000037.1:0-19447 GCA_964440815.1 uncultured Chitinophaga sp. | reverse complement strand
GCGTGGGCGAGACCGACGAGCTCGGCTCCACGGGCGTCGGCGACCGCTACCACGTCAAGCACCTGCACGCGACGATCCTGTCGTTGCTGGGACTCGACCCCAACGCCCTCACCTACTTCTATGCCGGGCTCGACCAGAAGCTGGTGGGCGTGGAGGGCGCCGAGCCGATCCGCGGGGTCATGGCGTGACGACGCCGGCGGCGGCGAGGCGGCTCACTTCCAGAGGTCGTCCTTCGGCGTGCCCAGGAAGGCCGGCATCATGTCGAGCGTCGGCGGCACGATGCCCAGCTGCGCGACGGCGTCCTGGCCATCCTCGCTCCAGCAGAACTGGAGCCACTCCATGATGGCCGGGGGGATCGATGCCTCGTCGGCGGCAACGAAGGCGAGGCTCATGCTGCGCACGATCGGGTAGGTGCGGTCGCGGATGGTGGCGACCGTCGGCGCCACCGGGCCCGATCCGCCGTCGAGCGGCACGGCACGGGCGCGCGGCTGGCGCGCCCCGTAGCCGGCGACGCCGATGGCCAGCGGGTACGCGCAGCAGGCGTTGACCACCGAGCTTGGGCCCGGCTCCACGTAGCACAGGATCGTGGTGACCCGCTCGCCGGGCATGCACCACTCCGTGAAGGCATGCATGGTGCCGGAGCCGCGGTCCATCACGTAGAGGGGCGGGAACTCGCCGCCGAGGGGCGAGTTCGGGTCGAGCTCGTTCCAGCGCAGGATGGGCTGGGGCGTGAGCGAGTGCGTGATGGACACGAGCCCGTTGCACTGCTGGCGCGTGAGCGACGGGATCGGATTGTCGCGGTTGACGAAGACGCACACCGCGTCCAGCGCGACGGGTGCGATGAACAGGCGCTTCTTCGTGGCCTTCTCGATGGCCGCACGCTGCGCGTCCGTGGGCTGGTCCGAGATGGCGGCCAGGTCGCACTCGCCGGCAAGGAGTGCGGCCAGCCCACGGGCGCTGCCACCCTGACGGATGTCGATGGCGATCGCGGGGTAGACCCCCTCGAAGCGCGAGGCGACCGTGGTGAGCATGGGGCCCATCGAGTCGGAGCCGATGATCCGCAGCGAGCGGGCGACAAGGTCGTCTTCCGGGAAGTAGGCGGGGAACCCCGAGATGATCTCGGACACCTCGTCGTCGTAGCCGGTCGGCGGCGTGTACAGGGCCTTCGCCGCGTCCCGCAGGGCCTGCTCGGCTGCGGACATGGCGGGTGCCGCGGCGGCGGCCGACGGGAGCTTGACGTCCGGGGTCGGCGCCGGCTCGCGTGGTTCGCGCGCCGGGACCGCGAGCGTGCCGTCGGCGGCGAGTTCCTGCGCGCTGCCGGCGGATGCGGCCGGCGACTTCTCGCAGCCCGCCGCGACGGCGAGCGCCAGGAGCGAGGCGATCATGGGGAAGCGGGTCATGACGTCTGCCTCCGGCGGAGCATGAGGACGAGCGCGATGCCGGCGATCGCGGTCACGAGCAGGATCATGGCGGCACGGAACACCCGTTCGACGAGGTCGGTGGCGGTGCGCTCGACGCTTGCCACCCGGTCGGACACGAGGTTGACGCGGTCGGGCATGGTGGCGGCGGTCCGGGAGATGGTCTCGACCGCCTCGATCAGGCGGGCCGTGTCCTGCAGCGCGAGCATGTCGTACATCACCGCCTGGATCTGCCAGTTGGCGAAGAGCGGGACGCGCTTGGCCCAGAAGAACGACCGCTCCAGGGCCAGCTGCGCCTCCTGCACCTGCTCGGTGGCGCGGTCGATCGGCTCGAGCAGGCCGTTGCCGTCGCGCACGGTCTCGATGAGTGCCTGGCCCTTCGAACTCGCCACCTCGCTGAAGCGGACGTAGGCCACGAACTCGGTGCCGCCGCGCTGGGCCCACCACGAGGCGATCATCAGGTCGATCTGCTCGAGCTGCTCGTCGGTGAACACCTTCGAGCCCATGCTCCACACGTCCTCGCGCGCCTTGCGGAGGTTCTCGACGAGCGGCTGCGCCCGTTCGCCCCAGATCACCTGGGAGCGGCCGGAATCGACCCAGAAGTAGTTCTGCAGCGTGACCACCACCATCTGGTCGACCAGCTGCCCGAGGGTGTCGGGCGAGGTCGCGATGTCGTACATGCTGGACACCCCCAGCAGCCGCAGGCCGTTCATGATGCGGCACTGCTGCATGTCCGGGTTGCTGCGCATGACGCGCTCGCTGGCGGCGAGCATCAGCGTGAAGTAGCGGTCGGCGAAGGCGTTGGAGAGCTCCTCGAGCTGCGCGCGCGTGATCCGCTGGTCGCGCAGGACGCGCGACCGGTCGGTGGCGCGGACGGTGGAGTGCTGCGCGCAGCCGACGACCGCCGCGAGCGACGCGACGACCAGTCCGGTGCGCCACGCGCGCGCACATGCCCGGCGGGAAACCATGCGGCGAAGGGAAATCATCCTTAGGTAAAGTACCGCGCCTTCGCATGACACACCACGCCCCCGCCATCGTCGCCGCGCTGGCCCTTGCCGGGTCCGCGCTCGCGCAGGATCCTGCGCCCGCCGCCACTCCTGCCGCGCCCGCCGCGGCCGCCCCCGTCGCCGGCGACCTCGTGCGCCTGCAGCTCGCGACCGGCGAGGTGCTGACCGCCACCCTCAAGTCCGAGACGCCGGACGACGTGACGATCGCCCACCCGGTGCTGGGGACGATCACGCTGAAGCGAGCGTCCGTGAAGGCGATGGTCATGGCGCCCCCGCCCGCGCCGCCCGCCGAGGACGGCGCGATCGCGAAGGTGGACCTCGGACCCGCGGGAAACGCCGACATGGATGCGCCGAAGCCCGTCGGCAGCGCCAATCCGGGCGATGCCGCCGTGGCGGGTGGCGAGGCCGCAAAGCCGCCCGAGCCGCCCCCGTCGCCGTGGAAGTTCGTGCTGGACGCGAACGTCAACTACGTGTCGGCAGCGAACAAGCAGCTCGACTTCCGCGTGGCCGGCGCCG
Source organism: uncultured Chitinophaga sp. (assembly GCA_964440815.1). Lineage (GTDB taxonomy): Bacteria > Planctomycetota > Phycisphaerae > Phycisphaerales > SM1A02 > UBA966. The sequence continues at coordinate 16,506 of CAYTYU010000037.1, read as the reverse complement.
CCGTCTACGAGATCAAGGACGTCGAGAAGTGGTCCAACAGCGTCGAGTTCTTCTTCAAGACCGTCGACGGCAGCACGACCGACAACAACCTGCTGGCCACCAGCACCTATGACCGCCGCTTCGAGTCGAACACGCGCGTCCTTTGGTTCGTGAAGGGCCAGGCGCAGTGGGCGCCGCTCGAGGACTACGAGCAGCGGCTTTCGGCCTGGGGCGGCCTGGGCTACGAGTTCTTCAAGAAGCCGACGGCGAACCTGATCGGCAAGATCGGCGCCGGCTACTCGTACGAGTTCGGCAACATCCAGCAGGGTGACCCGCAGCTCTACGCGGCGGCGGAATGGGACTGGGACATCACCGAGAACCAGGCGATCACGGGCAGCTACTGGATCACGCCCGACTTCGCCGACTTCACGAACTTCCTGATGCTCGCGCGGCTCGAATGGAGCATGAAGCTGCCGGACGTTCCGGGCCTGAAGCTCCTGGGCGGCGTTCGCTGGCAGTACCAGTCGCAGGTTCCCACCGGCGACATCCAGAACGACATCCGCGTGTACGCGGGCCTGCGGCTCGAGGTGTGACGGCGCGCGCCGCGCTGCACGCCCGCCTCGAGCGGATCGCGCGCGACCTGCGTGACCGGTGCGCCGACGTGCGCTTCGGCGCGCCGGTGGCGTTCACCTACCACCCGCTCGAATATGCGTGGCACGCGCACCGCGCCTACCTGCGCATGGCGCGGCCGCGGCCGGCCATCCTGTTCGTGGGCATGAATCCGGGGCCGTTCGGCATGGCGCAGACGGGCGTGCCGTTCGGCGAGGTCGCCGCGGTGCGCGACTTCCTGGGGATCGACGCGCGCACCGCGCGGATCGCTGCGCCGGAGCGCATGCACCCCAAGCGGCCGGTGGATGGGCTCTCATGCACGCGCAGCGAGGTCAGCGGCGCGCGCGTGTGGGGGTGGGCGCGCGCGCGGTTCGGCACGCGGGAGGCGTTCTTTCGTACGGCTTTCGTGTGGAACTGGTGCCCGCTGGCGTTCATGGCGGCGTCGGGAGCGAACCTCACGCCCGACAAGCTGCCGCGCACCGGGCGCGCAGCGGCCGCGCATCGCGCGCTCGAGTCGGCGTGCGACGGGGCGCTCGCTGCCGTGATCGACGCGCTCGAGCCCGCGCACGTGGTGGGTTTCGGCGCGTTCGCGGCCGATCGTGCGCGACGGGTGCTGGCGGATGACGGTGGGCGCGATGCCCGCGTGCCGCCCGTGATGCAGGTGCTGCACCCAAGCCCCGCGAGCCCCGCCGCCAACCGCGGATGGGCCGAGCAGGTCGACCGTGCCCTCGCACCTATCCTCTCGGGGTGCGCGTCGCGGTCCTGAACGTGGTGGGGCTCTCGCCCTCGGTGTTCGCGCGCCGGAAGTCGCCGGCGCTCCAGGCCTTCGCGCAGCGTTCGGGCGGGATCCGAACCCTCGAGCCCGACTTTCCGGCCGTCACGTGCACGGTGCAGTCCTCGATGCTCACCGGCCGGCGTCCGGAGCACCACGGCATCGTCGGCAACGGCTGGTTCGACCGCACGCTCAACGAGGTGCACTTCTGGAAGCAGTCGAATGCCCTGGTGCAGGGGCCGATGGTGTGGGACACGCTGCGCGCCCGCGCGCGGGAGGACGGGCGGCCCGCGCCCACCGTGGCGAACTCGTTCTGGTGGTTCAACATGCACTCCTCGGCGGACGTCTGCGTCACGCCGAGGCCGCAGTACCGGGCCGACGGACGCAAGGTGCCCGACTGCTGGACGCGGCCCTCGGACCTGCGCGAATCGCTGCAGCGCGAACTCGGGCCGTTCCCGCTCTTCAGGTTCTGGGGGCCCGCCGCGGGCATCGAGAGCACCGACTGGATCGCTGCCGCGGCGCGGCGCGTCGAGGAGCGGTTCGAGCCGGCGCTGCACCTCGTCTACCTGCCGCACCTGGACTACTGCCTGCAGAAGGTCGGCCCCGACGACGCCCGCATCGACCCGGAGATCCGGGAGATCGACCGCGTCTTCTCGGAGCTCGAGCGCTTCTACGCGGCGCGCGGGGTGAAGGTCATGGTGGTGAGCGAGTACGGCATCTCGCCCGTCTCGCGGGCCGAGTGCCCCAACCGATTGCTGCGTGCCGCAGGACTGCTCTCGCTGCGCGTCGAGGACGGCCGTGAGCTGCTCGACGCCGGCGAGAGCCGGGCGTTCGCGGTGTGCGACCACCAGGCCGCGCACGTCTACGTTCGCGATCCGGCGGACCTGCCCGCGGTCCGCACGGCGCTCGAGCGGTCGGAGGGAATCGAGCGCATCCTGGACGCCGATGCCCAGCGCGCGGCCGGCATCCACCATGCGCGAAGCGGCGACCTGGTGCTGGTCGCGCGCGCGAGTTGGTGGTTCGCCTACCCGTGGTGGCAGGACGACCGGCATGCGCCCGACTGGGCGCGAACGGTGGACATCCACCGCAAGCCGGGCTACGACCCGCTCGAACTCTTCATGGACCCGGGCCTGCGGCTGCCGAAGGCCTACGTGGCCGGGAAGCTCGCGCTGCGCGCAGCCGGCATGCGGACGCTGCTTGACGTGGTGCCGCTCGACCCATCGCTCGTGCGCGGCAGCCACGGGCGCATCGAGCGCGGCACTCCGTACGCGCCCGTCCTGATCGCGGACGGAGTGCATGACGGCGGCACCGGCCCGCTGCCGGCGACCGCCGTGCACGATGCGATCCTCGAGGCGTGCCGGTCATGAGCATGCGTGCGGTGTGGGCGCTGGCGGTGGCGGTGGTGGGAGGCGGGGTGATGGCGGCGGCGTGGCCGCGAGGTGCGGACCAGACCGACCGGCGCGCGGCGCGCGACGGGTCGATGCCTTCCGGGATCGTCGCGCCGGTCGATGCTCCTGCCGCCGCGGCATCGACCGCGAATCCACCGAAACCAAGCGTCCTGGAGGACTACCTCGGCGGCTCGCTGGCCGCGCCGAACACGTCCGCGCCCACGCTCACCGTCGGTACCGCCGCGCGCATCGAGCGGCTCGACGACCGCACGGTGCGCCTCGATGACCGCTTCACGGTGCGCGGCAGCGGCACCGAGCGCGATCCGTACCTCGTGACGTGGGAACTCCTCGCGAGCGCCGCCGAGAGCGTCGATGCCGCGGCGGGCAGGTTCGTCATCCCCGGCCGCATCGCCGACCTGCGCGGCGCGTGGGTCCGGATCAGCGGCTACTGGGCGCCGCCCGTGCAGGCATTCGAGGCGCGCGAGCTGATGGTGATGCTCAACAAGTGGGACGGCTGCTGCATCGGCCTGCCGCCGACGCCGTTCGATTCCATCGAGGCGACGCTCGCCGCGCCGATGCCCGTGAAGGGCGAGCACCTCTTCCGCTTCGGCACCATCACCGGCCGGCTCGAGGTGGAGCCGTTCGTGGCGGGCTCGTTCCTGCTCGGGCTCTACCGGCTGCAGGACGCGGTGATGGAGTCGTCGTCGTGACGCTCGACATCGGGCCGCTGCGGCTGGCGACACCGCTGCTGCTGGCGCCGATCGCCGGCCACTGCGACCTGGCGTTCCGCATCCTCTGCCGCGAGCAGGGCGGCGTGGGCCTGGCGAGCACCGACCTCCTGAACTCGCATGCCGTGCTGCGCGGCTCGCCGCGGAGCCTGGAGCTCGCCGCGACCGACCCCGCCGACGACCCCTGCGGCATGCAGCTCTACGGCAACTGGGACGACCCGCTGCCCGAGGCCGCGTGCTGGGCGATCGACCGCGGCGCCCGACTCATCGACATCAACATGGGCTGCCCCGTCGACAAGGTGGCGAAGAAGAACGGCGGGTCGCTCCTCCTCTGCGATGCGCTGGGGACGGTGCGGCTGGCGGCGCGGATCGTCGACGCGGTGCGGCGCCATTCCGGCGGGCGCGTGCCGGTCACGGCGAAGATGCGGCTCGGGTGGGATCCGGAGCGCTTCGTGGCGCCGCAGCTGGCGCATGACCTGGAGTCCGCGGGCATCGCCGCGGTCACCGTGCACGGCCGCTGGACGGTGCAGCTCTTCTCGGGGAAGGCCGACTGGGCGCGAATCGGCGAGGTCGTCTCGGCCGTGCGGTCGATTCCCGTGATCGGCAACGGCGACGTGACCGAGCCCGGTCATGTGGCAGCGCTGATGGCCGCTTCTGGATGCCGTGGCGTGATGGTCGGCCGTGGCGCCCTCCGCACCCCTTGGATCTTCCGGCAGGCCGAGGCCCTGCTGCGGACGGGCACGGCGGGACCCGAGCCGAGCTTCGACCAGAAGGTCGCCTGCATCGAGCGGCATGTGGACCTGCTGGAGCGCCACCACTCCCCCGAACACCTGCTCCACTGCATGCGCAGCCGGATCAGTTGGTACGGCAAGACCATGGGCCACGTGAAGGCCCTCAAGGAGGCCGTACGGACCGCAGAGTGCGTGGAGGAGATCCAAGCTGCGCTGCGCGCGTGGCGGGGCCTTGAAGTCCGAGAACCAATGATTGGACGTTCCTTCCGAGAAACCTGCGACTGATGCAAGGAAAAAGGTCTGCCAGTTCCTTGCGTGTCTCCCGGATGGGGCCATAGTCCCGACAATCGACGGGCGATCCCGTCGGTTGATGTTTGGGAAAGGGAACGAAAACCAGAATCGGTCGACCTGAGGGAAAGGGTCTGCCGTGTCCCCCGTCAGGAGGTGGGCACGTGGTTTCGATGGCAAGGAACATCTCGGTCGCGGCAGTGGCTGCGGGCATGGCGTGTGCCCCGGCGAGCGCGGCCCTCGTGCAGTTCATGCACACGTTCGTGAACACGAGCGGCACGGCGCAGGACTTCACGTTCACGGTCTCGTCGGACGTCGTCTACTCGGGCCAGTCGCTGTTCGACATCCAGGGGTCGCTGGCGCTGAACCTGATCGACCTGAACGGCAATGGCGCGACGGTCGGCACCAACGGTGTCCCGCTGTACGTGGCCTCGATCGGCTCGGTGAACCCGACGGTCGTGCAGACCATCTGGAACGAGCCGTGGTCGTTCGGCGTCGGCGTGTACGGCAACGGCGTGCCGCCGGACCAGGTCTTCGCGGCCATGAACGTGCCGGTCACCCCGGAGGCCGTGCAGCCGCTGACCATCACCATCCGCCTGCGCCTCTCGGCGCGCGACATGGTGACCGTCAGCGGGACATTTCAGGCAGTCCCCGTCCCGGCACCCGGCGCCATCGCGCTGCTTGCCGTCACGGGAATCTCGGGAGTCGGGCGGCGCAGGCGGCGCTGACCCATCGTTGATCGCGGCACGGAGGTCGAAGAAGGAACGTCGGATCCAGGCTTGAGGGAAAGGGAACACATGGGCTTTTTCAGGAACACCGTGCTCGCATCGATCGCCGCCGCCGCAACGGCCGGCTCCGCCTTCGCGAGCATTCCCGCCGTCTCCGTCCGCATCGAGCAGGTCGGCAGTGGCTTCACCACCATCAACCCGACCGCCAACCCGGTGGAGGGCGGCTACACCTACTCCGGCGCCATCAGCCTGTGGGGGTTCCAGTCGAGCTTCGAGCTCAGCTCGAACTCGAAGTCGGGGACGGGCAACGACGCGTTCGGCGGGTTCTTCACGCTCAGGAACACCACGGCGACCGTCCAGCAGTTCATCATCGACATGACCGTCACGAACGATCCGTTCACCGGCAATGCGCTCGCCGGCGGCTCGGTGGCGGGCGTGCTGCTCGGCGGGCCGAACGGTGGCTCGCTGCAGGGCGTCGGCAACGGCGCGGTGTGGCAGGCCATCATCAACGGATCCTCCGGCAGCACGACCGTCGCCAGCCTGATGAACGGAAGCCCGTTCACGGTCACGACCGGCGCCAACCAGTCCGGCGGCATCGCGCGCGAGTTCTTCGGCAACAACCCGCAGATCCCGTCGCTTCCGATCGGCCCGCTGGGCACGTCGCGGACCATCCGCATGCAGTTCCTGCTCGGGGCCGGCAGCGAAGTCAGCCTGTCGACGAGCTTCGTCGTGCAGGTGCCGGCACCCGGTGCGATCGCGCTGCTGGGGATCTCGGGGCTGGTCGGCCGCCGTCGCCGGGCCTGAGCCCGGGACGGCTCAGCGCAGGTCCTTGGCGTTCGGCAGCTCGTCGAGCCTGCCGATGCCGAACTGGCGCAGGAACTCGCCCGTCGTGCCGTAGAGCATCGGCCGCCCGACCTCGTCGGCGCGGCCGACGATCTTGACCAGCCGCCGGTCCATCAGGCTGCGCAGGACCTCGCCGCAGGCGACGCCGCGGATCGACTCGAGGTCGGCGCGCAGGATCGGCTGGCGGTAGGCGATGATCGCGAGCGTCTCGAGCGCGGCCTGCGTGAGGCGGCCCTGCTCGCGCACGCCGCGCAGGCGCGCCACCACGGGGCCGAACGCCGGCAGCGTCATCACCTGGTTGCCGCCCGCGAGGCGCTCGATGCGGAAGGTGCGGCCGTCGGCCGCGTAGCGCGCGTTCAGCGCGTCCACCGCCTCGCGCACCTTGGTGCCCTTGGGGTCCTGCACCGACAGCACCTCGGCGACGCGCGCGTCGGTCATCGGGCGGTCGGCCACCATGAGGAGGGCCTCGATGCGCTGCTCGAGCGGAAGGTCCGCGCACGGCACCGCCTGCTCGGCGGACTCGGCCATCACGTCGAAGGTCGAGGACGCGGACTTCTGGGTCATCCGTCGTAGTGTGCCACAATCGGCGGCGTGCCGCGAACGAACCGCGGCGGGCAGGGCCCCGGGGTGCGCCGTCAGCCGCGGACGAGCTGCGCGGCGGCGATCTTGGCGCGGGCGAGGCGCTGTGCGCGTTCCATCGAGGTGCGCTCGTCGAGGGTCGCCGGGCGGGCGCCCGACTCCATCACCTTGGCGTTGGCCTGGGAGAGCTCGCGCTCGGCGGCGGCGAGGTCGATGCCGCTGCCTTCCATGGCGCGCTCGGTGAGGAGGGTCAGGCGCGCGCCGTCCATCTGGGCGAAGCCGCCGTCGAGGACGAACACGCGCCGCGCGCCGTCGGCGGCCTGCACCGAGACCACGCCGGTGCCGAGCCGGGTCAGGAACGCCGACGCGCCGCTGGACACGCCCTGCTGGCCGTCCCAGGCCTCGAAGCTGGCGTAGGTGGCCGGGGTGTCGAGCACGGCGTCCGACGGGGTGACGATGGCGCAGGAGAAGCTCATGGCGGGGTGAAGATGATAGCGGTCACTGCCCCCCGACCAACCCGGCCCGGCGGGCCAGCTCGTAGTTGCGGAAGGCGGGGTCGTCGGTCACCTCGCGGTCGATCCAGGGGGCCAGCCAGGCCGGGATGGCAAGCGGTGCGTCGGCCGTGGGCAATTCGCACTCGGCCAGGACGACCGGCAGCGTCGCGAAGCGGTCGACCTCCCAGGTGCGGTCGCCCACGCGCACGCGGGTGCGCACCTTCGAGAGGCGGCGGCCCTCCGTGCGCGGCCACTCGCGCGCGAACGTGGCGGCGTCGATCTCGCGCTCGACCTCCTCGCGGACGAGGCCGGTGCCGCGCTTCACGGTGTGCACGTGGCGCACCGATCCGTCGGGGCGCTCGATGCGGCGGAGGCGGCCCTCGAGCAGGCCGGATGCGCTCGCACCTGCGTGCGCCGCAGGCGGCAGGTACCCCTGCTCGATGCGCCACGTCTCGCCGGCGGGCATCGGGTCGGGATGCCCCCGCAGCAGGAAGACGCGCTCGATCTCAGCGGCCACGCGCGGATCCGACGGCAGGGACCGCGGAACGCTCGGCCCACTGCGCCACCAGGTTGGCGAAGGCGTGCTTCAGGTTGAGGTTCGCGCGCACGTGCTGCTCGAACTCGGCGAGCGCCTCCGAAAGCGAAAGCCAGCGTGCGAGCGCCACGGGATCGCCGGACGCCGCGTGCAGGCCTCGGCGCACGCGCAGGCCCAGCAGCCGGACCATGAGCCGCACCGCCAGGCGGTTCGCCGCCTCCTTCGAGGCGTGCTCGTCCTCGTCGACGATCGACGCGGCGAGCGCGTCGGCGAGTTCCGCCATGCGGTCGGCGAGGCCAGGTTGCCAGTCGCCGGACCCGAGCCCGTCGAGGAGCGGCGACAGCTCCGCGTGCCACGCGGCGATGCCGTGGCGCACGGCGAGCGTCGCCATTCCGGGCGAACCCTCCGCGAACGACTGCACGAACTCGCGGTCGCCGGACGGCACGTCGAGCCCGCCGCGCGCCCACCACGCCGCCATCGCGTCCGCGTCGAGCGGCCCGAACGAGACGCGCTGGCAGCGGCTGCGGATGGTGGGAAGCAGCCGGTCCTCGTGCGCGGTGACCAGCAGGATCACCGTGCCGGCCGGCGGCTCCTCGAGCGTCTTGAGCATCGCGTTCTGCGCGTCGGCGTCGAGCAGCTCTGCCTCGTCGATGATGAACGCCTTGCCGCGGCCGCGCACGGCGGTGCGGTAGACGAGGCTCTCGAGCTGGCGGCCGTCGCCCGCGACGCCGCCGAGCATCCGCTCGCGCAGCAGGTCAAGCGGGATGTTCAGCTGCTTGCGCTCGCGCAGCTCGCGGCTCTCGCTGGAGGCGGCCAGTTCCTTGCGGATGACGTGGAAGTCCGGGTGCGTGCCGGCGTCGATCAGGCGCTGCGTCTCGGTGCCCGCCGGCGGCATGACGGAGGCGCGGTGCGCCTCGACGGACGCGGGGTCGAGCAGCGTGCGGGCGAAGGCCTCGGCGGTGCGGAACTTGCCGATGCCCGGCGGGCCGTGCAGGATCCACGCGTGGTGCACGCGGCCCGAGGCGAGCGCGCGCCCGAGCGCCGCGAGCGCCCGCTGCTGGCCGAGGATGGGGGCGGCCGCGTCCATCGGTCACATCCGCGGGATCTCGACGAGCCGCGGCCCCTGCGGCACCGTCTTCCCCTGCGGGTTCGATGGGTCGAGCGGGATCAGGACTTCCTCGCCGTTCACCAGGCTCTTCGGGAAGCGGCGCATCACCGCGTCCACCTCGGCGGAATGGAGCGTGCTCTTGGAGTCGTATGCGTCGGGGCCGTGGACGCCGACCATGACGGTGCTGATCTGCGAGTAGGAGTCGTGGAAGTAGTACGCCTCCTCGCCGCGGGAGCGAAGCTCGCGGCAATAGGCCTCGGCGGCCCGCTTCATGTCCGCATACTTGAGGTCCTTCGAGCCGAACGTGCTCCACGCCGCCACCTGCACGGAATAGACCTGCGCCTTCGGGAAGCGCTGGCGCACGATTCGGAGGTCGTTGGGGCCGGGCGGACCCTGGTCGACGTCGGTGGCGGTGCGCGTGAGCATGGCGCGCGGGAAGACGCGCGCACCGCCCTCGAGCATCTCCTTGACCGCCTTCAGGCGCGCCTTGGCGGCCGGATCCTCGGGGCCCGCGAAGCGGCCTGTGAGCACCGAGCTTCCGCGGGCGCCGCTCGAGACGAAGGCGTCGGTGAGCGCGGGATAGCGGCGCGCGATCTCGTCGCGGCTGAGGCGCGCGGCCTCGCGGTGGTCGTCGCCGGTGAAGCTTGCGAGGTAGATCGACCACGCGCCCCCGTCGCCGCTCTCGGCGGCCGCAGCGGCCTGGCGCCGCGCATCGGCAGCGGCCTGGCGGCGGGCGGCGCTCTCGGCAGCCATGCGCGCGGCAGCGGCACGTTCGGCATCGGTGGCGGTGCGGCGGCCAGCGGGAGGCGTCGCACCACTGGGCGCGATCGGTGCGGGCGCTGTCGCCGACGCGGCGGGCGAAGACGTCGCGGCCGCCGGGGCGGCAGCACGGGCCCGGGCGGGTGCGCGCGGGGCCGGCTCCGGCTCGAGCTCGTCGCCTGGGTTCATGAGTGCGGCGGTCGGATCGGGATCCGGTGCCGGTGAGGCGGCTGCGGCCGCGCGCTTCGGGGCGATGCGGGTGGGACCAGGCCTCGAGGGTGCCTTGGCGGCGTCCGCCACGGGGGTGGCCGCCGGGGAAGGCTCGGCCTTCGGCGCACTCTCGCATCCGGCGAACAGCACGCAGGCCACCGAGAGCGCGGCGAACCCGAAGTCATTGGCATGTTGAGACTTATGGGCCTTCATCAGGGTGGGCTACGATGACTTCGTGCTCAAGCAATTCGAGCGCGTTTGACGATACCACCCTTCGTGCCGGCGACGTTCGCCGGCGACACGCCTCGCGATGGATCGCGGGCGCGAACGAGACGCGGTGGTACGTCGAACGGACTGGACCGTTCCACCGGCAGGAGGCTGTGATGAACGACATCGGCCACGTCGGTCCGTCAAGCGGCTTGGGCGCCACCGGCGCCGCCGCCCGCATCCATGAGGCAAGCGCCGCCTACCGGGCGAACGCGCAGGGCGAGGCCGCCCCGGCGGCACCGCGCTGGGCCGAGGGACGCGACCGCGTCGAACTGTCGGACCACGCCCGCCACCTCGATGCCATCCGCGCGATGCCCGACGTCCGCATGGCGCGCGTCGAGGCCATCAAGCAGGCCATCGCCAGCGGCACCTACGAGTCGCCCGAGAAGCTGCAGGCGGCGATCGAGGGCGTGCTTCGCGACATCTCCGAGTGAGCCGGGGCAGTTGCCCGCGCCGCGTTTCGGTATGACTCGCGGGCATGACCCGCGCTGAACGCCGTCCGTCCGCACTGGCCCGCCCCGTGACGGCCCTGGTGCTTGCCGCCGCCACCGCGTGGCCCGTGGCCGCCCAGGAACCGCCGGCGGCGGCGATGCGACCCGTCGACGTGCGGCGCGATGCGCTCGTGAACGTCTCGGTCGTGGTCACGCCCGGCGAGCGGCTCGCCGACGGCGTGGTAGTGATGAAGGACGGCTGGATCGAGCGCGTGGGGGCGCGCGGTGCGGTCGAGATCCCGGCGGGGACGACGGTGCACGATGGCGCGGGCGCCACCGTGTATGCCGGCTTCATCGACGCATGCGTGCGCGTGGACAGCGCGGCTGCGGCGCGCGGCGCGGCGGCCGAGGCCGGGGCGCACTGGAACACGCGCGTCACGCCCCAGGTGCGCGCGGCCGACCTGCCCGCGCTGACGACCGACCAGCGCAAGGCGCTGCGCGACCTTGGGTTCACCGCCGCGGCGGTTCGCCCGGATGCCGGCATCTTCCGCGGGTCCTCGCAGGTGGTGCTCCTTGGCGAAGACCCCCGTGCGGCACGGTGCGTGCAGCCGGACGCGGGCACGGACGTGGCATTCGAGACCTCGGGCGGCCGGCCCGGTGCCGAGGACGACCCCGAGGCCTGGAACCGCGCGACGTACCCGGGCGCGCTCATCGGTGCCGTGGCCCTGGTGCGGCAGACGTTCGCGGATGCGGCGTGGTACGCGACGGCCACCGAGACGTGGCGCGCGCACCCGGCGGGGAACACGCCGCCCGTGCAGTCGAATGCGCTGGCGGCGCTCGCCCCGGCGGTGCGCGGGGCACAGCGCACCTGGTTCGACGCGACGGATGAGCGCATGTTCCTGCGCGCTGACGCAGTGGCGCGCGAGCACGGGCTCGATGCCGCGATGGTCGGCAGCGGGCGCGAGTACCGCCTGCTCGAGGCCGTGAAGGCGACCGGCCGGCCGGTCGTGGTGCCGATGGACTTCCCGCGCACGCCCGACGTGAGCACCCCGCGCGCGATCGATGCCGTGCCGCTTCGCGACCTGGCGCACTGGGCGCTGGCGCCCACGAACCTCGCCACCCTGCTGCGCGCGGGCGTTCCAGCGGCGGCAAGCACGGTGCGGCTCAAGGACGCCGGGGCGTTCGCGAAGGCAGCGCGCCGCGCGCTTGATGCAGGCACAACGCCGGACGAGCTGCTGGCGGCACTCACGGTGCATCCGGCCCGCATGCTGGGCATGGAGGCGATCGCCGGCGAGGTGCGTGCCGGACGGCTGGCGAACCTCGTGGTGGTGGACGGGTCGCTCTTCGGCGAGGACGCCAAGGTGCGGGAGACCTGGATCGCGGGCCTCCGGCACGAGGTGGAGCCGCGCAGCAAGTTCCCGATGAAGGGGACGTACGCGCTGCGCGCGGCAAGCGGCGCGTGGGCGGTGACCGCGGGCCCGACATCGGTCGTCGTCGATCCGGATGCCCGGTCGATCTCGTTCAAGGGCCCGAAGCGCGAAGAGGCAGCGGATGCGAAGGCGGGTGGCGACGCGAAGCCGGGCGGTGAGCCCACGACGCGCGCCGACGGCGCGAACTTCGACGAGGCGCGCGCCGGATTCACGGTCGAGGGCAGGCCATTCGGTGCCGACGTTCCGCTGCGCGGCACGCTGGTGGCCACGCGAAACGGCGCGGAACTGGTGCTTGCCCGCCCGGACGGCGCGTCCATCCGCTGGAGCATCGTGTCCGCCGACCGTACGGGCGACGTGCCGGATCCGCGCAAGGAGCGCGAGCGACGCATCGCCGAGGGCGGCGGCACGCCGCCGGCCGATCCGGCCGCGGCCCGCGAGAAGGCGGCGGCCGTGATCGCCGCGATCCCGCGCACGGTGCCGCTTGCGGACTTCGGCGTGGCGACGCCCTTCGCGCCGGCGTGCGTGCTCGTCGAGGGCGCGACGGTGTGGACCGCCGCGGACGCGGAGATCGTGCCCGACTGCGACCTGCTGGTGCGCGGCGGCAAGATCGCCGCGGTGGGCACGGGGCTGCGCGCGAAGCTCACGCCCGACGAGCTGAAGGATGCGCACGTGATCGACGGACGGGGCCTGCACGTCACGCCCGGGCTCGTCGACTGCCACAGCCACACGGGGATCGACGGCGGCGTCAACGAATGGACGCAGAACGTCACCGCCGAGGTGCGCATCCAGGATGCCGTGAACGGCGAGGACGTGGACTGGTACCGCCAGCTTGCCGGCGGGCTGACCGCGGCCAACCAGCTGCACGGCAGCGCCAACCCGATCGGCGGGCAGAACTCGGTGGTCAAGCTGCGCTGGGGCGAGCCATCGACCGCGTTCCCGGTGCAGGGCGCGATTCCCGGCATCAAGTTCGCGCTCGGCGAGAACGTGGTGCGCAGCAAGCGCCGGTACCCGAGCTCGCGCCTCGGCGTCGAGACCCTGATCCGCGACCGCTTCCAGGCCGCGCGCGAATGGCGCGCCGCGCACGCGCGCTGGGCCGCGCTGCCCGAGGCCGAGCGTGCGCGCACGATGCCGCCGGCGCCCGACCTGGAGCTGGAGGCGCTTGCCGAGATCCTGGAGAGGAAGCGTCTCGTGCACTGCCACAGCTACCGCCAGGACGAGATCTCCATGCTGCTGCGGATCGCCGACGACTTCGGCTTCACCGTGGGCACGCTGCAGCACGTGCTGGAGGGCTACAAGGTGGCCGACGACATCGCGCGCCACGGCGCCGGTGCCTCGAGCTTCAGCGACTGGTGGGCGTACAAGGTCGAGGTGATGGATGCGATCCCGTGGAACGGCCAGATGCTGTGGAGGGCCGGCGTGGTCACCAGCTTCAACTCCGACAGCGACGAGCTGGCCCGGCGCATGAACACCGAGGCGGCGAAGGGCGTGCGCTACGGGGGGATGCCGCGCGAGGAGGCGATCAAGCTGGTCACCATCAACCCCGCGAAGCAGCTTCGCATCGACGGCATGACCGGCTCGCTGGAACCGGGCAAGGACGCGGACTTCGCGGTGTGGAGCGCGGACCCGCTCAGCGTGTACGCGCGCTGCCTGCAGACGTGGGTGGACGGCGTGCGACGCTTCGACGTGGCAGAGGACGCGGCGATGCGTGCGCGCGACGCGGCGACGCGGGCGCGGCTGGTCGAGCTTGCCATGGGCGAGTGGGGCAAGGATGGCGCGGGAAGCGACGGTGGCGGCGGCACGCGCGGGCGGCGGGGCGGCGCGCCGGGCGGCGGGCCACCGCCGGTCGACGGCATGCGATCGGGCAGCCTGCTGGTGCGCATGCTGGGAACGCGCGCGGACTTCCTGATGGACCAGGTGCGATCGGGCATCGATCCGTCGGCCATCCGGCCCGGCGAGTGCGGATGCGACCGGATGGACTCGTGGAACGCGATCTTCGAGGAAACCCTCGGCGAAGGAGGTGCGCGATGAAGGCGATCGGCAAGACGCTCACGGTCGGGAGAATGCATGCGTGCCGCGCCATCGCGGCCGCGACGGCAGCCGCATGCATTGCGGTGCCGTCGCATGCGCAGTCGACCGAGATCCCCGCCCCGCCCCAGCGCACGCAGGTGGTGCTGCGCAACGTCGCGGTGCACACGGCCGTGCCGGGCGCGTCGGCGATCGCCAAGGGCTGGGTCGTGCTCGACGACGGCAAGGTGCTCGCGGTCGGGGCGGAACCGATGCCCGCCGGGACCGCGAAGCCGGATGCCGACGTGATCGACGCCGCGGGCCACGTGGTGACTCCCGGCCTCTGGGCGAGCGCCACCACGCTCGGACTCATCGAGACGCTGCAGGTGGAGGCCACCGACGACACGCGCGAGTTCGGCGACTTCCGCGCGGAGATCCACGCCGCCACCGCCACCAACCCGGACAGCGACCTGCCGCCCGTGGCACGCAACGCGGGCATCCTGATGGCGCACACGTTCCCTTCCGGTGGCGTGGTCGCCGGCCACGCGAGCGCCATGCGGCTCGACGGCTGGACCGCGATGGAGCGCACCGTGCGCCCGGCCGCGGGACTCATCGTCCGCTGGCCCATGATGGAGCCGGTGCAGGCGCGGTGGGCGAAATCGTCCGACGAGCAGCGCAAGGACCGCGACAAGCGCCTGGCCGAGATCGACCGCTTCTTCGACGCGGCCGAGGCCTACCTGCGCGCGCGCGCCGCGGATCCGACGATCGACAAGGACGCGCGCTACGAGTCCGTCGCCGAGGTGGTGGCGGGCCGCGAGCCAGTCCTGATCGACGCCAACTGGCCGGGGCAGATCGAGGCGGGCGTGCTCTGGGCGGTGCGCCGCAACTACCGCCCGGTGATCGTGGGGGGCCTGGGTGCGCTCGAGGTGGCCGGGCTCCTCAAGGACCACAACGTGCCGGTGGTGGTGACGGGCGTGAACCGCCTGCCCTTGCGCGAGCAGGACCACTACGCGTCGGTGTACGAGCTTCCGGTGCGCCTGATGGCCGCGGGCCTGCAGTGCTCGCTCGCCTCGGGCGACGAACCCGCGCACGAACGGTCGCTTCCGGCGCAGGCCGGGCGCGCCGCGGCGCATGCGCCGGCCGGAATGATGGCCGACGTGCATGCGGCGATGCTCGGCGCGGTGACGCGCGTACCGGCCTCGATCGCCGGCGTCGGCGACCGCTACGGCACCATCGAGCCCGGCAAGAGCGCCACGATCGTCCTGTGGACCGGTGACCCGTTCGAGGTGACCTCGGGCGTGCGCCGCGCGTGGATCGACGGCGGCGAGGTGGACCTGAACGACCGGCACAAGCGGATGCGCGCCAAGTACCTCGAGAAGGACCTGCAGCGCGCGCCGCCCGCACCCGACGAGGAGCCGGAACCGGCGGCAGCGCCGAAGAAGTGATGACGGCGGCCGTGCGCGTAGAGTGCGGCCGATGACCGACGGACCGGATTTTGCCGCGCTGGGCGTGCCCGCACTGCTCTGCGGATCGCTCGCCCGGATGGGCGCCGCCTCGCCGACCCCCGCGCAGCGTGCGGCCATCCCTGCCGCGGCGCGCGGAGGCGACATCGCCGTGGTGGCCGCCACCGGGACCGGCAAGACGCTCGCCTACCTGGTGCCGGTGGCCATGCGACTGCTGGCCGAGCCGCCGCCGCGCGTGCGTGGCCGCCCGGTGGACCCGCGCCGCCGACTGCGCGCACTGGTGCTCTGCCCCACGCGCGAGCTGGCCCAGCAGGTGGCGAAGGAGGCCGAGCGGCTCTTCCGCGGCACGGTGCTGCGCGCGACGGCGGTGTACGGCAAGAGCGCACTGGCCCCGCAGCGCGAGCGCGTCGAGGACGGGATCGACCTCCTGGTCGGGACGCCCGGCCGCGTGCGCGAACTGTGCGAGCTCGACGTGCTGTCGCTTGCCTTCGTGCAGCAGTGCGTGCTCGACGAGGCCGACCGCATGCTCGACATGGGCTTCCTGCCGCAGGCGAAGGAGATCCTCTCGCGGGCGCCGGAGTCGCGGCAGCTCCTCTTCTTCACCGCCACGATGCCCCGCCCCGTCGAGACGGTGGTCGAGGAGATGCTGCGCGCGCCGGAACGCATCGACCTCGTCGGCCGCGAACGCGCGCGCGTCGAGGGCACGCCCGAGCGGCGCACCGACCTCGGACAGCACCTCTTCGACCTGCCCGACGAGGCGAAGACCGCGGTGACGGTGGCGCTCGTGAAGGACGGCAAGCGCCGCGGCGTGATGGTGTTCTGCCGCACGCGGCGGCGCGCCGGCTGGGTGGCGGGGGCGCTGCGGCGGCACGCCGTGCGCACGGTGCTGATCCACGGCGACCGCAGCCAGCGCCAGCGCCAGCAGGCGCTCGAGGCGTTCGCGGCGGGCGACGCCGACGTGGTGGTGGCGACCGACGTGGCCGCGCGCGGCCTGCACGTGCCCGCCGCTCGCACGGTGATCAACTACGACGTTCCCCTGCTGCCCGAGGAGTACGTGCACCGCGTGGGCCGTGCGGGCCACGCGGTGCACGTACTCCTCGGGCAGCAGGGGAACGTGCACCGCGTGGCCCGCACGGCCCACGCGGAGGCACGGCGGAGGC
>CAYTYU010000036.1:0-19689 GCA_964440815.1 uncultured Chitinophaga sp. | reverse complement strand
GCGTCAGGGCGTGGGCGCGGCCGCCGAGGCGGCCTTCGCCAGCTGCTCGTCCTGGCGCTTCTTGAGCGGCACGTACGTGTGGTCGAACCACGTGGCCCACGCTCGCATGTCCCACCCGATGGAGGCGGTGTCGGTGCCGGAATCGAAGGTGGTCATCGCCACCAGCGCGTCGTGCACGCCGCCGTGGTAGGCGGTGGCCACGCAGTCCTGCACCCGGAACACCACTCCTTCCAGGATCTGGCCGATCACCGGCTGGAACGCGGCGGCGTTGTCGCCGACCACGGGGATCACGTTGGCCACGTAGCTCGTCGTGGTGCCGATGGCGATCCACGCGCGGTCGCCGTCGGCCTCGCCCGCGGCCGGACCCTGCACGTACTGCGCGAAGATCAGCTGCGGGATGGCCTCGATGGCGTGCACCGCGCCGGAGAGGATGCCGGCGTTGTTCACCCACTGGTGGTTCGAGGCGCGGATCCCGTCGTCGATCGCGGCGAGCACGCCGCTTGAGGGCGGGCGGGCGATCCGGCGCGTGGCCTCGGCGCGCACCGCGGCGTCCGGGTCCTGGATGGCGACCGAGGCGAGCGCGTACTGGCCTTCGTCGCCGCCGGCCGCGAACGCGTCGAGCATGGCGGCGAGGACGTCCGGCTTCTGGCCGCGCAGCGCGCGGTACATCGACTCGAAGGCCGCGGGGTCGCGGCATTCCTTCAGCGCGGCCAGGCCCGAGGCGCGCACCTTGGGCGAGCTGCCCGGGGTGAAGTTGCGCGCGCGAAGGGCGGTGAAGGCGACGTCGTGGCGCTCCCAGTCGGCGGCGTTGCCGGGCCGCACGCGCGCGGGCACCATGCGCGGCACGCCGCCGGTGCGCGGCAGCGGCGCAAGCAGCATGGCCGGCACGCGCGCGCGCTTGAACTCCTCGGGCAGCGATTCGTGCGAGGCGCCCATCGGGGGCGTGGCGGCCGGCGCGGGCACCGCGACCGCCTCCGGCGGAAGGACCGCCGCGGCAACGACCAGTGGCCAGGCGATGCGGGCTGCGCCGAGCACGTCCCTACGATACGGCATGCAACCTTCGGTCAATGCGGGAGATTCGCGCACGGTGTACGAGCGGCTCGGGGGCCCGGACCCGTTCTGGCGCATCGCGCGCGCGTTCTACGCGCGCATCGACCGGCATCCGTCCCTGCGCCCGATGTTCCCCGAGGACCTCGAGGAACCGATCCGCAACCAGGCTGAGTTCCTGATCCAGTACTTCGGCGGTCCCGGCGAGTACAGCCAGCGCAAGGGCCACCCTCGGCTGCGCATGCGCCACACGCAGTTCCGCATCGGGGTGGCCGAGCGCAACTGGTGGGTCGAGACGATGCTCGGCGCGCTGCAGGATGCCGAGATCCCCGAGCCGGAGCGCTCCGAGATGGTGCGCTACTTCGAGCACGCGGCCACGTTCCTGATCAACGCGGAGTGAGCGTCGCCGCGGGGTCGCGCCCCGCCGGATCGCGCCCCGCTCGAAAACGTCACTTCGCGCGCGAGCGCACCACGGCGGTGTCGCCGGTGGTGATCTTCCTGCGCGCCGCCTCGGCCTTGGCCTTGTCGGCGAACGTCCCGACCTCGACCACCCACACCTTGCGGTCCTGGGCGGGCACGGGCAGGACGCGCGGCTTGGGAAGCCCCGCGCGGCGCGCCTCGCCGGCGATGTTGGTGGCGCGCTGGCGCGCGGCGGTCTCGGATCCGAACACGCCGGCCGCGATGGTCCAGGGTGCGTCCGCCGCGACGGGCGGCAGCGCCACCGGCGCGGGCGACGGGCGAGCGCCGCCCGACTTCGGCTCCGCCGCCTTCGCCGCGGCCTCACGCGCGAGTTCGCGCGCCTTGTCCGCATCTGCGCCCGTCAGCTTGCTGGCGGCTGCGGAGAAGGCGCTGGCCGCCTCGCTCCAGCGCGCGTCCTCGACGGCAAGCGTTCCCTGCTTGGCAAGCGCACGGCCCGCAACCACCGGATCCTGGCTGCGCGCGGCCAGCGCGAACGCGTCGCGCGCCTCGCCCGGGCGAGAGAGTTCCATCGAGGCACATCCGATCAGGTAGGCCGCCTGCTGGCGAGACGCCAGGTCCTGCGTCCGCGCCTGCACGTCCTTCGCCACGCGCAGGCTCTCGGCATAGCGGCCCGCGTCGAACGCGCGCACGGCGTCATCGAGCGTCTGGGTGGGTTCGGGCCCGCATGCGGCAAGCACGCAGAGCAGGGCGGCGGTCCATCGCACGGGGCAAGTGTACCTTTCGCACCCGGAGACGCCCCCCATGACGCTCCTTCGCCAGATCCAGTGGACGCTTGCCCGGCGCGCGCTCGCGCCGGTGGCGGTCGACGACTTCCGCACCTGGAAGGGCGCGACCATGATGGTGGCGGCCTGGCACGTGGCGCGCGAGATCGAGCGCACGAGCCAGGCGCCGAACGTCGGCCTGCTGCTGCCGACCTCGGGGCTCTTCCCGGCGGCGCTGCTCGGTGCGTGGATGGCCGGCCGGACGGCCGTGCCGCTCAACTACCTGCTGTCGCGCTCGGACCTGGAGTACATCGCGCGCGACGCGGGGCTCGACACCGTGGTGTCGGTCGGGCCGATGCTCGAGCACGTGGGCGGCGAGCTGCCGGGCACCCGCACCCTGCGCATGGACCAGATGCGCTTCGGCGGCCTGCCTCCGGTGCGGCTTGGCCCCTCGCGCGCTTCGGACGACACGCTGGTCATCCTCTACACGAGCGGCACGAGCGGCAAGCCCAAGGGCGTGATGCTCAGCGACCGCAACCTGTCCTCGAACGTGGCGCAGGTGGTCGAGTGGGCGGAGTTCGGGCCATCGGACGTCATGCTCGGCGTGCTGCCGCAGTTCCACAGCTTCGGCCTCACCGTGATGACGCTGCTGCCGCTCGTGGTCGGCTGCCGCGCCGTCTACACGGCGCGCTTCGTGCCCCCGAGGCTCGTCGACCTCGCGCGCCGCCACCGGCCGACGGTGTTCGTGGCCATCCCGTCGATGTACAACGCGCTGATGGCGGTGAAGAGCGCGGGGCCCGCGGACTTCGAGAGCCTGCGCTACGTGGTGTCGGGCGGCGAGCCGCTGCCGGAGAAGGTGGCGCAGGGGTTCCTCGAGCGCTACGGCAAGCGGATCAACGAGGGCTACGGGCTCACCGAGACCAGCCCGTGCACGAACTGGTGCCTGCCGCACGAGTACCGCCCGCGCTCGGTGGGCCGCCCGCTGCCCGGCATCGAGGAGCGGATCGTGGCGCCCGACGGCACCGTGCTCGGCCCCGGCCAGGACGGCGAGGTGCGCATCAAGGGCCCGAACGTCATGAAGGGCTACTACAACCTGCCCGAGCTGACGGCCAGCGTGATGGACGAGCACGGCTTCTTCCGTACCGGCGACATGGGCCAGCTCGATGCCGACGGGCACCTGCGGATCACCGGGCGCATCAAGGAGATGCTGATCATCGCCGGCGAGAACGTCTTCCCGCGCGAGATCGAGGAGGTGGTCAACCACCACCCGTCGGTGAAGGACTCGGCGGTGGTGGGCCTGCACGACCCGTCGCGCGGCGAGGTGCCGGTCTGCTTCGTCGAGCTCCACGAGGGGCAGGCATGGGACGAGCCCGCCGTGCGCGCCTTCGTTCGCGAGGCGCTTCCGCCCTACAAGGTGCCGCGCGAGTTCCGCGTGCTCGAGGCGCTGCCGCGGAACCCCACGGGGAAGATCATGCGTCGCGCGCTGTCCGAGCGCCTCGCGCGCGGCGAGTGAGCGCTGCGGCCGCCGGGCCGCGGCGGGTCACTGCGGCGGCGGCGGGCACGCGCCCCACGCGCCGAGCAGGATGCCCAGGTCGTCGCCGTTCACGACGCCGTTTCCGTTCAGGTCGCCGGTGCCGCCGAAGGCGCCCCAGCGGCCGAGCAGGATGCCGAGGTCATCGCCGTTCACCGCGGTGTCGCGGTTGAGGTCCGCCGGGCAGAACTCGGGGCAAACCGGCCCCGCCGCCGTGAGCGAGATGCGCGCGGATCCCGCGATCGCCTCGTTCTCGCCGCCCACGCGGATCAGGTAGCGCTCGCCGCAGTTGGCCACGAACTGCACTCGCGGCCGCGTGTTCGGGACGCAGAGGACGCTCGTCGACGAGCAGCCGACGAGCTGCAGCGTGTCGCACGTGCTTCGGTACACGACCATCCGCAGGTCGGTCACGGAGCCGCAGGTGTCGACGACGACCGTGCCGCGGCGCTCGCCGTTGTAGGAGAACCAGACGTCGGGGCCCATGACCGGGCCCGTGCTGCCGACGCACGACTGCGGCAGCGGCACGTTCTCGCTCGACGCGCGGATCGTCGAGAACTCGATGGTCTGCCCGACCCCGAGCGGCGTGGGGGT
The DNA here is from genome assembly GCA_964440815.1 of uncultured Chitinophaga sp. Lineage (GTDB taxonomy): Bacteria > Planctomycetota > Phycisphaerae > Phycisphaerales > SM1A02 > UBA966. The sequence continues at coordinate 15,339 of CAYTYU010000036.1, read as the reverse complement.
GGCGCAGGTGTCGTTGGACGGCACCGGGACGCCGCAGGCCACGGCGGCCAGGCGCGCGCAGTCGACGTCCCAGCGTTCGTTGCAGCAGAACGGGTCGGCTGCGCATGCGGGGCCGCAGCAGGCGGCGTTCACGCATCCGACGCCCTCGTGCTCGTCGAAGCAGGGACCGGTGGCCGTGGTGCATGCGGGCGCGCAGCCGATCTGGCTGACGTCGACGCGAAGGCTGTAGCGCGGGCTGACGTTGCAGGGAAGCTCGCCGTCCGAGCCGGGCGCCGGGTAGGTACCCGGCGAGAACACCACCCAGTACTGCCCGGGCGGCACGCACGCCGACGCGGCCACCTCGGTGCAGTTGCCGCCCTGCACCGAGAGCGGCGCGGTCAGCAGGTTGACCGGGCACGTTCGCGGCACGAGCGCCGCGAACGCGCGCGGGCCCACCGCCAGCCTCAGCGTGACCTTCGCCACGCCGTCGTTGTCGGGATCGGTGACCGTGATGGCCCATCCGTCGCGGTCGCCCACCCAGGCGCCTGCGTCGTCCACGCCGGTGTCGAAGGTGCCGCACACCATGCCGGAGGATGGAAAGGTGGCGGCGGACTCGCCGGCCGCGCACGGGTCGTTCGAGCGAACCGAGCAGGGTTCCGCCTCGGGCACCGACTCCGGCGGGCAGTTGTAGATGCAGCCGAAGCACGAGGTGATCGCAAGCTGCACGCAGAAGTTGTCCCAGCTCACCGAGCAGCAGGATGGATCGGTGGTGCAGACGGCGGTGCAGCAGCCGGCGTTGTCGCAGCCCGGCGTCGCATGCACCTGGAGGCACGGGCCCTGGTTCGGGAGCCCGCACTCGACCGGCGGGCCGCCGGCGCAGAGCGCCTCGGCGATGAAGGTGCAGGTGGTGTCCCAGGCGGTCTCGCAGCACGTGGGGTCGGCGCCGCAGACCAGTTCGCAGCAGGTCTCGTCGCTGCAGCCCGGGTTCGGATGCGGCAGACGGCAGTCGCCGCTCGCGTCCGCGCCGCAGAGGCCTTCGCAGCGCTCCTCGGCGAGCGCGACGCAGTCGGCATCCCATGCGACCGAGCAGCACGTGGGATCGGCGTCGCACACCGTGGCGCAGCAGTCCTCGTTGTCGCAGCCCGGGGTCGAGTGGGTCTCGATGCAGCTGCCCGCGTCGGGGTTGCACGCCTGGGCGTCGGCGTGCGGGACGGTCGGCAGCAGCGCGAGCGCGGCGGCCAACAGCGCGAGAGCGCACGTGCGAAGCCGCGGGGAAAGGTGGTTCAGCCGGTCGTGCATGGCCCCCACGCTCCGAGGAGGATGCCGAGGTCGTCGCCGTCGACCACGCCGTTCGCGTCGAGGTCGGCGATGCCGCCCGCGCCCCAGGCGCCGAGCAGGATGCCGAGGTCGTCGCCGTTCACGGCACCGTCGGCGTTCAGGTCGCCGCGGCAGGCGGTTCCCGCGCCCTGGAACGTGGCCGTGCCCCGGCCGGCCGAGGCCGCGCCGCCGATGCGCACGCGGTACGTGGTGGTGCCGTCGGCCGTGAACGTGGCGCGTCCCGTGCCGCCGGCGCACCCTGGAGTCTCGTCGTCGCAGGCCACGCTCGATGGCTCGGCGCACCCGCGGTAGACCACGATGCGCGTGTCGAAGTCGGCGGCGTCGCAGGTGGAGACGGAGGCCTGGCCGGCGGCGGGGCGCCACGAGAACCAGACGTCCTGCGACACCGCGAGGCCGTTGCCCTCGTCGCAGCCGGGGCTGATCGCGGCGCTCGAGTCGGTCGCCAGGCGCGTGTCGAGGGGGAACGCGCCGCCGGCGGCTGGAACGGTGGTGGCCAGGGCGCACTCGTCGTTCGCCGGCGGCACCGCGTCGCAGGGCACCGCGTCCGCCCGCAACGTGTAGCGGTTGCGGTTGCCGGCCGAGCCGCAGGGGAAGTCCTCGAAGGCGGACATTGCCACCACGGCGCGGTAGCTGCCCGCAGGCAGGCAGCGGACGATCATGGCGGGGCAGGCCACGTCGCCGGCGGCAGTGGACTGGATCACCGTCTGGGGGCAAGTGCCGTTCACGAGGAAGAGCTGGCCCGGACCAGGGGTGCGCAGCTCGAGCGTGACGGTCGTGGTGGCCGCGAGGGTGAATGCGTACCAGTCGGTGTCGCGCGTGCCGTTGTTGGCCCAGTAGGTTCCGGCGACGGTGGTGCCGAGCGTGAGCGGCGCCGTGGCGCCGTTCGGGTTGTTGCAGCCCCCGTTCGAATCGGCCGCGCCGCACTGCTCGGCCTCGGCGACGTCCGCGTCGGCCAGCGTGCACGTCGCCGGGGCGCAGGCGGCGCACAGGACGCGCGCCTTCGCCGCGCACGAGGCGTCCCACGACTCGCTGCAGCAGAACGGGTCCTGCGCGCACACCACCGAGCAGCAGTCGGGGTTCGAGCAGCCGGGCGTGCCGTTCGGCGACAGTACGCAGCAGGCATTCGCCGAGCTCCCGCATCCGGGCGGCGGCGGGGGCGACGCATCGATCTTGAGCAGTCCTGACCCGGCGGCCGAGGCGTCGAACCCGCCGACGGCGATCAGGTACGCGACGCCCTTCGACGCCTGGAACGTGAGCGAGCTGGTGAGGTTCGGGCAGCCGATGCCATCGTCGTTGCAGGCGATGACCGACGCTGGGTCGCAGGAGGCGAGCACCGCCAGGCGCGTGTCGAAGGTGGCCAGGCCGCAGGTCGATACCTCGACCTGCCCGGAAACGGTCGACGTCCAGCGGAACCACGTCACGCGCCGGAGCCGGTCGTCGCCGAAGGGGCCCAGGTCGCAGCGGCCCGTCAGGTCGAGCGTCTCGGTGCTTGAGGTCGTGTTGAAGGGATTCGTGCCCACGAGTGCCGTGGCCGCGATCGCGCAGCCGGCGGGCGGCGGCGGCGATGACGTGGTGATCGTCAGCGACGCGAAGCCGTTCGTGGTGCTTCCCCAGCCGCCGATCGCGATGAACGTGGCAACCCCGGCGTTGGCCTCGAAGGTGATGCGCGAGGCGTAGGGCTGTCCCGCGCTCGTCAGGCACCCGGGCGCATCGTCGTTGCACGTGATGACCGTCCCCGGCACGCTGCAGTCGGCGAGCGCGGCGATCTTCGTGTCGAAGCCGGCGCCGCAGGTGGCGGCCGTGTACCAGCCGCTCACGGGCGGCACGAAGCGCGCCCACGATGCGTTGTAGACCACGTCCGGGCTGGTGGTCGAGACGTTGCAGAGCCCGGTGAGCACCAGGTGGTTGCCCGGCGTCGTCTGCATCAGCACCGAGCCGATCGATGCCTCGACCGGGGTCGCGCAGGTCTGGCCGCCCGAGGGAGCCGCCAGCACCGCCGACACCATGGCCGCCATCGCGGCGGACCATCGGCGCAGGCGGGGAATGGGATCCGGATCGCGGCTCGGCATGCGGTGCCTGGTCGAGGCGTCGGCCAGTTTCGACCCTGACCATACGAAACTCGCGCGCAAGGTGATCGGACGAGCCCGCAGAGCCCCGCAGGGATATACTTCTCGGACTCGCAGCCGCCGTGGTTGCGGGGATCCATCCGGTTCCAGCCCTCCCGAGATTCCGCGCCATGTCCGTCGCCGTCGGCTCCTCCGCCCCCGCGTTCAAGCTTCCCGCCCGCCCCGGTCACGTCGTCGACGTCGGTGCCGACCTCGGCGCCCGCAAGGTGGTGCTCCTCTTCTTCCCCCTCGCCTACAGCCCGGTGTGCCACGCCGAGATGTGCACCTTCCGCGACGACTGGTCGAAGTGGTCGTCGCTCGGCTGCACCGTCTACGGAATCTCGGTCGACAGTCCGTTCGTCACCGCGAAGTTCAAGGAGGAGCTGAAGCTGCCGTTCGAGCTGCTTTCGGACTTCAACAAGGACGTGAGCCGCACGTACGGCGCGCTCTTCGAGGACCTGATGGGCCTGCGCGGCGTCAGCAAGCGCGCGGCGTTCGTGATCGACGCGTCGGGCAAGGTCGTCTACGCGAAGGTGAACGCCGAGGCCGGCCAGCAGGTCGACTTCGACGCGATCAAGCAGGCGGTCGCCGCGTGCTGACGGCGGTTCGCGCCGTCGTGGCGGCTGCAGCCGCGTCATGGGTGCTGCTTGCGGGCGGATGCTCGGCTGCCGAGCGTGCCGCGGGAGGCATCCTGGTGATCGAGGTCGCGCCGCAGTCCGGCGAGGATGCCGAACGTGCGGATCGTTCCCCGCGCCGCGGGCGCATGACCGTCGGCGAGCGGCTCGAGGTCCGGCTCGGGGCCTACGGCGGCACCGGCTACGCCTGGTCGCTCGTCGGGCCGCTGCCCGCCAACATGCAGCTGTCATCGCGCGATCCGGCCAGCTCGACCGCGCCGGTGCCCGGCGCCGAAGGCCGGCCCGGCGGCGCCACCATGACCACCTTCGGCATGAACGCCATCGCGCAGGGCGAGGCGACGCTTCGATTCGAGCTCGCGCGCCCATGGGAGCGCGGGAAGGGCGAGCCGCCTGCCCGCACCGTCGACGTTTCCGTCGAGGTGCGTCCCGCGCGCGAACGGAGCGACGAGCCGGCCAAGTGATGCAGCCCGCATGCGACGAATCCGCCCGGGGGCCTGATAGACTCGGTTTCCCGCGCGGGAGTAGCTCAATGGCAGAGCAGCTGCCTTCCAAGCAGCAGGCTGCGGGTTCGAGTCCCGTCTCCCGCTTTCCGCGGCCGGCGCCCCGGTGCGCCGCCCCGACCCAGCAAGAGGTTCCGTGAACTACCGACGCAAGAAGCGCTCGCAGGAGCACGCAGCCGCCGACCGCCATCACACCGGTGCCTCGGGCCGCGCGCCCCTCGACCATCCGATGGTGACCGCCGGCGCGGCCATGGTGGTGACCGAGCCCGGCCAGCTCGAAGCACTCGTCGCCGACATCCAGTCGCACCCGGCGGTGGCCTACGACACCGAGTTCATCGGCGAGGAGAGCTTCTACCCGAAGCTCTGCCTGGTCCAGGTGGCGACCCCCACCGTGCTCGCGCTGGTGGACCCGATCCCCTTCGGTGCCACGGGCGAGCGGCTCGACGGCCTCGCGCCGCTCTTCCAGGCCATCGCCGCGCCGGGACGGACCGTGCTGGTGCACAGCGGCGACACCGACGTCGACATCCTGCGCCGCGGCGCCGGCTGCGAGCCGGGCGACATCTTCGACACCCAGGTGGCGGCGGCCATGGCGTGGATGCCCTGGCCGTCGAGCCTCGGGACGGTGGTCGAGTCGCTGACCGGCTACCGCCTTGGCAAGGCGCACACCTTCACCAACTGGGACGCGCGCCCGCTGACGCCGGCGCAGATGGGCTACGCGGCGGACGACGTGCGCTACCTGCACCTGGTGCGGCACCTCCTCGGCGAGCGGCTCGAGTCGCTCGGGCGCCTGGAGTGGGCCTTCGCCGAGAGCCGCGAGCAGCTGCGCGGTGCCGCGTTCGACCCCGAGGGGCAGCTGCGGCGCATCCACCGCTCGGAGCCGCTGCGGCCCGGGCAGTCGGCCGTGGCGCGCGCGCTGGTGTCGCTTCGGTACACGCTCGCGCGTTCGCACGACCTGCCCGCGCGCGTGGTGCTGCCGGACGCCGCGGTGATCGAGCTTGCCAAGCGCAAGCCCACCGAGCGCGCCGCGGTGATGGGGCTCTCCGGCGTGCCGCGCCGCATCCTGCAGGCGCATGCCGACGAGATCCTCGCGGCCATCGCGTCCGTGAAGGGCGCGGCGCCCGCGTCCGACCCGCCGAACCCGCTGGCCGAGGATCCACGGGTGCGTGCCGAGTCGGACCAGGTGTGGAACGCGCTGCAGGCGCGGTGCTCGTCGGTCGGGCTTGCGCCGAACCTGGTGGTGACGCGCGCCTCGTTCTCGCGCTGGTACGTCTCGATGGTCGATGCGCGCCGCCGCGGCGGCACGGTCGGCACCAGCGAGGGCGAGGCGGCGATGTTCTCCGCCGGCGACTGGCGGCATGCAGCCGTCGGGCACTGGCTCGAGGGCTTCCTGCGCGGCGACGAGCGGCTTGAGCTCGTGTGGAGCGCCTCCGGCATGGTCGCGCCCGGCTTCGTGCGGCCCGCCGGGGTAGCATCGGGCGCATGACGAACCTCCGACGACCGATCGCGGCGACGCTGCTTGCGGGCAGCGCGCTGGTGCTCGCCGCGTGCGCCGCCAGGTACCCCCAGCAGGGCGGCAGCTCGGCGGGCGACCCGGGTGGCTGGACGGATCTCTTCGACCGCACCACGCTTGAGGGCTGGAAGCCGTTCCTCCCGGAGGCCGGCGCGGACCCGAAGAAGACGTGGTTCGTCGAGGACGGCGTCATCAACTGCACGGGCACGCCCGCGGGCTACATCGCCACGTCCAAGACCTACACCGACTTCGAGCTCGAGCTCGACTGGCGGTTCCTGCCGGAGAAGGGCCCGGGCAACAGCGGCGTGCTGCTGCGCGTCCAGGAGCCCGACCAGGTGTGGCCGAAGAGCATGGAGGCCCAGCTCCAGGACCGCCGCGCCGGCGACATCTGGAACATCGGCGACTTCCCCGCGAAGACCGCCCCCGAGCGCACCATGGGCCGGCACACCACCCGCCGCGGCCGATGCTCGGAGAAGCCCGTCGGCGAGTGGAACTGCTACCGCATCGTGATGGACGGCACGCGCCTGGAGCTCTACGTCAACGGCGAGCTGCAGAACGTCGCCACCGACGTCGAGCGCGTGGCCGGCCGCATCGCGCTGCAGAGCGAGGGCGCGTGGATCCAGTTCCGCAACATCCGCATCCGCCCGCTGCTGGGGCAGGGCAACGGCCGGGGGTTCGAGTGACGCAGGCCGCCGCCGGCGAGCTGCGCGTCGTCCGTCCCGACCCCGCGCGCACTGCGCCCGTGTCGATGGACGGCGTGCGCGGGGCGCGGATGGAGGTCCTGGTCGGCCGCGAGCACGGCGCGCCCAACTTCTCCATGCGCCACTTCGTGGTGGAGGCCGGCGGCCACACGCCGCACCACCGCCACGCCTACGAGCACGAGGTGGTGGTCCTGGAGGGCGAGGCCGACGTCACCTGCGGCGAGCAGGTCCACCGCGTGCGCGCGGGCGACGTGCTCTACGTGCCGCCCGACGCGATGCACCAGTTCCGCAACGCCGGCACCGGAGCGCTGCGCTTCCTGTGCCTGGTGCCCACCACGTTCGACTGCGGCAAGCCGACCCCGGGGTCGTGACCGGCCGCGCGCATCGCGCGCGCACCCACCGAAAGAACACGGCGGCAGGCCGAGGCCTGCCGCCGTGCGTGCTTTGGGGTTGCGTGCGCCGGGCGCGGGGCCCGGCGACGGTTCACTTCGTCGGCTCGTCGTCGGCGACGGGCGCGGCCTGCGGCGCGCGGGTCGCGGGCGTGCGCGCGGCGGCCGAGGCCTCCGCGGGCGTGCGCTCCTCGGACGACTCGACCATCGCCATGTCGAACGACAGCGGCGTCAGGAAGAGCTCGACCCGGCGGTTCTCCACCGCACCCTTCGAGCCATTCATGACGATCGGGCGGTATTCGCCGTAGCCGGCGACCTGGAAGCGGCCCGCGGTGACGCCGTCCTTGACCAGCGCGTTGCGCAGGCTGGCGGAGCGGTAGACCGAGAGCATCACGTTGTTGCCGAACTTCGCCTTGGTGCGGACCACCGGCATGTTGTCCGTGTGGCCGACCACCTTGACCTCGAACTTCGAGGCCGTGGGCGAGTTCAGGATCGACGCGAGGCGCGCGAGCACGGCGCTGGCGCCGGGCTTGAGCTGGTCGCTTCCGGGGTCGAACGTGAAGTCGTTCTTGAAGCGCAGCATGCCCGTGCGCGGGTCGAACTCGAACACGTCGGGGTTCGAGAGCGCGAGCGCCTCGAGCTCCTTGCTGAGGTCCGGCGGCAGCTGGTTGATCTCAAGCGAGGCGAGCTGCTTCTTCAGCTCGTCGTACTTGGCGATCCAGGCGTCGAGGTCCCCGTTGCCGGAGGCCATGCGCTTCTGCAGCTCCTCCAGGTCGGCCATGGTGGCCGCGATCTGGGTGCGCAGGCGCTCTTCGTTCGCGCGTGCGGTCGCCAGCTCGTTCTGGGCGGTGAGCAGCTGCTGCTCCTGCCCCTTGTAAGCGGTGAGAAGGTCGTTGTACTTCTGCTCCGGAACGCAGCCGGCCGAGGCCAGCACCGTCGCTGCGAGCAAACCACTCGTCATCCATGCGCGCTTCATCGTTGGGATCCTCCCAAAGCGTGGTTGTGAAGCCGGGTGTCCGTCGATGCGCACGACAGTCCGGCGTTGTGAAAGACATCGTCCCGGGCGGGACGGGCGGAAGTGTATCTGAGCCGGGCTCGGGCGTGGGGCATCTGGGCGGGGGTCGAAATTCCGCCTTCCCGGCCCGTGCAGGCCGATACAGTGTGGGTCAAGCCCGGCGACGCCGGGACCTCCCCCGATGGCCCACGCCACCACCGCTCCCGACCTCTCCGATGCCCTCGCCAAGGCGGGTCCCTACCCGATGGCCGCCTACCAGTTCCTCCAGGAGGGGCTGCGGCACACCGTCCGCCAGGTGCACGAGCAGCGCTCGACCGACCCCTCGATGGGCGACATGGCCGACGGAGACCACGTCACGGGGCAGCAGCTCTGCGTCGGCCTTCGCGACTACGCCATCGGCCAGTTCGGCCTGCTGGCGCCCGTGGTGCTCGAGTCGTGGTCGATCCGCCGCACCGACGACTTCGGCCGCATGGTGTTCGCGATGATCGATGCCGGGCTGATGAGCAAGACCACGCACGACACGCCCGAGGACTTCTGCGGGGTGTACGACTTCGAGGAGGCCTTCCACCGCGAGCACGCGGTGGCGGCCATCCGCGCGCCCGCGGTCTGAGCGGCCGTCGCGCCGCCCGCGGCGTCCCGTCCGCGCCGTCCGGGGCGCGCCGCGGCGCCTCCTACAATGGCGTTCCCATGTTCGATCGCCTGAGCGATTCGCTGTCCTCCGCGTTCCGGAACCTCACCGGGCGGGGACGCATCTCGGAGTCCAACGTCCGCGAGGCGATGGCCGAGGTCCGCACGGCGCTCCTCGAGGCGGACGTCAACCTCGAGGTGGTCGACCGCTTCTGCGAGGACTGCGTCCAGGATGCGCTCGGCCGCGAGGTCACCAAGAGCCTCGAGCCCGGGCAGGAGATGGTCGGCATCGTGCACCGGCGGCTCGTCGAGCTGCTCGGCCCGGTCGACCGCCACATCACGCTCGTCGAGCCGGGGCCGACCGTCGTCATGCTCTGCGGCCTGCAGGGAAGCGGCAAGACCACGACCTGCGGCAAGCTCGCCGCGTGGTTCCGAAAGCGCGGCCAGAGCGTCATGGTGGCGGCGGCGGACCTGCAGCGCCCGGCGGCAGTCGAGCAGCTGCAGACGGTGATCGAGGGCGTGGCCGCCGACGGGACCGGGCCCGGGCGCGTCGCCTTCTACGGCGAGCCCGACAAGTGCGCGGAGTACGGCAAGGCCGTCGGCGTGGCGGTGGGGGTGTGCCAGCGGGCGCTGGCCGCGGCGAAGCAGGGCAAGTTCGACGTCCTGGTGCTCGACACCGCGGGACGCCTGCATGTCAACGACGAATTGATGCGCGAGCTCGAGGCCGTCGACCGCGCGCTGCAGCCGCACAACATCCTGCTCGTCGTCGATGCGATGACCGGCCAGGACGCGGTGCAGAGCGCCAAGGCGTTCCACGGGCGCCTCCAGGTGGACGGCATCGTCCTGAGCAAGTTCGACAGCGACACGCGCGGCGGCGCGGCGCTCAGCGTGAAGACGGTGACCGGCGCCCCGATCAAGTTCGTGGGCACCGGCGAGCGCTTCGACGCGCTCGAGGAGTTCCACGCAGACCGCGCGGCCGGCCGCATCCTGGGGATGGGCGACGTCGTCAGCCTGGTCGAGAAGGCGCAGGCCGAGCTCAACGAGGTCGAGGCCGAGGAGGCCGCGGCCAAGATGGCCAAGGGCCAGTTCACGCTGCAGGACTTCCTGAAGCAGATGCGCATGATCCGGCGCATGGGGCCGATGAAGCAGATCCTGGGGCTGCTGCCGGGCGTCGGCGGCATGCTCAAGGACGTCGACATCGACGAGCGGCAGATCGACCGCATGGAGGCGATCATCCTCTCGATGACGCCGCGCGAGCGCGACCGGGTGGGCATCATCGACCGCAGCCGGCAGAAGCGCATCGCCGCAGGAAGCGGGGCGAAGCTCGACGACGTCTCGCGGCTCGTGAAGCAGTTCGAGATGATGCAGAAGATGACGCAGCAGATGGCCGGCATGGGCGCCATGGGGAAGGCGCGCGCCATGCAGGAACTGTCGCGGGCGGGCGCGGGGCCGGGCGGGATGCCGGCCTTCCCGATGCGCGGCTCCACCGTCACCGAGAGCCCCAAGGCACGGTTCAAGCAGCGGAAGAAGCGCTGAGCGGCGTCGTGGTGGCGCGCGCCGCCGGGTCTGCGTTCACGCGCGCTTCGAGCGCACCCACTCGCCCAGGCGCTCGCGCGTCCACGCGTTCACGCAGAGGTCCGTGCCCAGCCACCCGCGGCGCGCGGTGAGGACGCCGTAGCCAAGCTGGTCGAAGTCGCCGTCGCCGTGTGCGTCGGTGTCGATCGCCACGAGGCAGCCGGCGTCGCGGCAGATCCGAACGTGCGCGTCGCGCAGGTCGAGGCGCATGGAATTGGCGTTCACCTCGAGCGCCACGCGCCGGGCGGCGGCCTCGCGGGCCAGGAGCCCGATGTCCGGGGAGAGGCCCTCGCGGGCACCGACGATGCGCCCGGTCGGGTGGCCGATGACGTGGACGAGCGGGTGCCGGATCGCGGCGAGCAGCCGTTCCGTGGCCGCCGCGGGGTCCGCGCGCAGCGCACTGTGCGGGCTGGCCACCACGAAGTCGAGCTCGGCGAGCACGTCGTCCGGGTAGTCGAGCGTGCCGTCGGCGAGGATGTCGACCTCGCTGCCTGCGAGCACCGCGATGCGCTTGGCGTGCGCGCGGGCCACCTCGTGCACCGCGGCGGCGTGGGTGCGCAGCCGCTCGATGCTGAGGCCGTTGGCCTGGGCCTGGCCGCGGCTGTGGTCGGTGATGGCGATCGTGTGGAAGCCCCGGCGGATCGCTTCCTGCACCATGCCGTCGATCTCCATGGTGCCGTCGCTTGCCGTGGTGTGGCAGTGGAGCTCGGCTCGGATGTCCTCGACGCGCACGAGGTCGGCAGGCGGGCGGGCATCGAGCTCGCCGTGGTCCTCGCGCAGCTCGGGCGGGATCCACCACAGGCCGAGGGCCCCGTACACCTCCTCCTCGGTGCGCGCGGCGACGGGCGCCTCGCCGCGCGACTGCGGCGTCCCCGCGGCGCCCTCGGACTCGCGGAAGAGGCCGTACTCGTTGAGGCGCATGCCCATCCGCTGCGCGCGCTCGCGCAGGCGGACGTTGTGCTCCTTGCTGCCGGTGAAGTAGAGGAGCGCGGCGCCGAACCGGTCGTCGTCCACGGTGCGCAGGTCGACCTGCAGCCCACGGTCGGTGCGCACGCTGGTCTTGGTGTCGCCGGAGGCGATCACCTGCGACACGCCGGGGGCGCCGCGCAGGGCCGCGTGCAGCGCGGCGTGGTCGGTGCCGCTCGCGAGGAGGTCGATGTCGCCGATGGTCTCGCGGCCGCGGCGCAGGCTGCCGGCGTGCGAGACCTGCGCCGCGCCCGGCACCGCCCGCAGCAGCTCGCAGAAGGCGAGCGCCACGGGCATCGCCTCGCCGAGGCGGATGCGGCCGCGCGTCCCCTCCATGAACCGCAGGGCGTCCTCGATGGCCTTGAGCGTCTTCGGCCCCATGCCCGGCAGGCCGCCGAGCGAGCCGTCGGCAAGCTTCTTGCGCAGGGTGTCGACCGAGTCGACGCCGCCTTCATGCCACAGGGTGCGCACGCGCTTGGGCCCGAGCCCCGGCACCTGCAGGAGCCCCGGTACGCCGGCGGGGATGGTGGCGAGCAGCTCGTCGTGCTCCTTCACCTTGCCGGTGCGTGCCCATTCCTCGATCTTGTGGGCGCTCGAGTCGCCGATCCCCGGGATGGCGCGCAGGCGCGCGGGGTCGGATGAGGCAAGGGCCGCGATGTCCTCGCCGGCCTCCTCGATGGTGCGCGCCACCTTGCGGTGCGCATTCACGCGGAAGGCGTTCGCGCCGGTCAGGTCGAGGACGTCGGCGATCTCGGCGAAGACCCGGGCGAGTTCGGCGTTTCGGCTCATGGCGTGCGGGCGCGCAGGGCGTCACGGACGCGGGCCAGGAACCCGGCGTCCGGCAGCGAGTACGGGCGGAACTTCTCGAGCGTGCCGGCCTCGTCGCTCGAGACGAGCCCACGGTGGAATCCGAGGCGGCTGGCGGCGGGGCCGTCGATCAGCGCGCTCGAATCGTTGGCGCCCATCTGGAAGAGCACCTTGGTGTCCAGTTCCCGCATGGCGTTGCGGTCCACGGAGCGCTGCAGCCCGGCCACCGTGTCGGCCCACAGGATGCAGTGGATCCCGACGAGCGGGCCTTCCTTCAGGAGGAGGGCCAGCACCTTGTCCGGCGTGGGCGGGCCGTCGCCGGAGGAGTAGCCGAAGTCGTCCTCGTTGCGGCGGAGCGCGCGGAAGCGGTGCAGGCCGTTCACCAGCAGGTAGATGCCGGGGGCGTCCGAGGCGCCGTCGGCGGTGCGGCGGGCGAGCTCCTCGCCGAGGGCGACCACCGCGTCGCCCGCCTCGCGGAGGGAGGGAAGCAGGACGTCATGCGGCAGCGCGGCGCCCACCGCGGCGAGCGTGCCGTGCAGGCGGTCGTCGGGCGTGGTGCCGTCGAGCACCACGAGGCGCGGGCCCGCGACCGGCACCTGCGCGGCGATCGACAGCATCGCCATGGCGAGAAGCGCGCATGCCGCCTCGTCGCGCTGGCCGACGATCGCCACGTTCGAGCCGCTGCGGCGCACGAGCGCGACGTTCGTCGGTTCCTTGATGCTGACGGCGTCGCCGAACCACACCTTCGGGGCGAACTGCGCGCGGCCGGGGTCGGGCCGCGAGAGCGCCTCGAGGAGCGGCGCGTTGGAGGCCGGGTCGGCGGGCTGGTTCCCTTCGAAGACGATCGGTGCCGGGCGCGCGGGGCCGGGCTTGGTGCGCGCGAAGGCGGCCACCTCGCGCAGGCGTGCCTCGCGCTCCTCGTCGGCGATCCACACCACCTGGAACGGGCTGTTGCCCTCGACCAGGCCGCCGGCGTCGTTGTAGATCGCCTCGCCGGGGCGCGTCAGGAGCCGCGCGGCGGTGTTGTCGTCCGAGAGGATCAGCTGGCTGTCGGCCTCGTTGCACTGGAGCGCGATGCGCACGCCCATCTGGCCCATGGTGCTGCGCGCGATGCCGTACGCGCCGCCGAGCGTCTGGCTGCCCAGGACGACGTGCATGCCGAAGGCGCGGCCCTGGCGCACCAGGCGGTCGAGGAGCAGCGCCGAGTCCTGCGCCACCTTGTCGTCCTCGATGAAGAGCTCCTGGAACTCGTCGACCACCAGCAGGCACCGCGGCATGCGGTCGGGCCGGCCGAGGGCGCGCCAGTCGGCGATGTTCTGCACGTTGGCGGACCGGAACAGCTCGCCGCGGCGGCGCAGCTCGTCGTCCAGGCCCTGCAGCACGCTCAGCCCGAACTCGCGGTCGCTCTCGACCGCCACCGCACGCGCGTGCGGCAGTCCGTTTGCCGCGTAGGCCTTGAACTCGACGCCCTTCTTGAAGTCGACGAGCCAGAACTCGACCTCGTCGGGGGAGTACCAGAGGGCGGTGTTGACGATGAGGGCGTTCAGCAGCGAGCTCTTGCCGGAGCCGGTCTTGCCGGCGACCAGCGCGTGCTGGCGCGTGCCCTCGCCGAGCGCCAGGTGCTGGAGACGGTTGGCGCCGCTTCGCCCCAGCGCCACGCGGAACGTCGCGGCGCTCGACATGGTCCATCGCTCGTCGGCCCGCGGCGCGACCGAGGTGAACGGCACCTCGACGCGGTTTCCTTCGCGCGCCGCACGGCCGACGTCGCGCGTGATGCGCTGCAGGAGCGCGTCGTCCGGCGGCCGGTCGGGGTGGAAGGGCAGCTCGGCGGCGCGGCCCTCGTCGATGCGCCAGCCCGGCTCGCCGGGGCCGTCGCGCCAGGCGACCTGCAGCGCGCCCCGGCGCAGGTCCGACGCATCGAGCCCCGCCGGCAGCGCGGTGCGGCGGTCGTGGAGGAGCAGCACGTGGACGCCGCAGCGCGCGCCGCTCTGCAGGATGCTCGCGAAGCGCCGCGCGGCCTGCTCGGAGACGTTCACCGGGAAGTCGGCCATCACCAGGAACCGGTAGGGCTCGGCGATCTCGCCCGCCTGGCGGTTGTAGTCCTCGAGCGACCCGTACTCGTTGCGGAGGTACTTCTGGATGACCGTCTCCATGTGGTCGGTCAGGTCCGCGAGGCGCTGCTCGATGTGGCGCTGGTCGGTCCACACCCGGTCGGTCACCAGGATCTCCAGTTCGTCCGCCAGGTGCATGAATCCCGCGAAGCTCTGCCCGAGTCCCACGGGGTCGACGAAGGTGAACCGCGCCTTGCCCGGCGGGATGCCGACGAGCACCCGCGCCACGGCGTTCTGCAGGACCGCCAGGCCCTCGGCGCGACGCTCGGGCGGCGCGTCGACCACGAGCGACATCCGGTGCGGGGTGACCAGGAGGGCGGGCAGGCGCCAGGTGCCCGAGGGCGTGCCCGGCGGCCACGCGAGGTCGGGCTCGCTCGGCCAGGAACCGGGGATCGCCTCGAGCGGAAGCGACAGCTCCCCGATGCGCAGGAACGGCGGTCCGCCGCCCATGGATGGCCCGCGTCGCTCCCAGTCGGCCGTGGTCCAGCCGAGCGCGTGCGCGCGGTCGGCCTCTTCCAGGGCGCCGATGCCCGCGAGGATGCGCCCCTGCGCGCGGCGCCAGGCGTCGCGCGCGGCGGACAGTGCCGCGTCCTCCGCGGCCGCGGTCTCGGCCTCGACCGAGTCTTGCCGGGCGGACTCCTCGGCCAGCGCTCGGTCGCAGCGCGCGGCGGACTCCGCCAGGCGCGCATCGCGCGTCGCGACACAGGCGTTCACCGCCGTGGCGCGCTGCTTCAGGACCTTGGCGTGGTAGTGCGGGGCGCGCTGGTCGACGGTGGCCACGTACTCGCGCAGCTTCTGCTCGATGTCGGCCAGGGCCGGCTGGAACGTGCCTTCCGCGGCGGCCATGTCCGCGTCATGCCGGGCCTTCGCGGCTGCCTCCCGCTCGGCCGCCGTGCGTTCCGCGGCGGCCCGCAGCCGTTCGAGCCCCCCGAGGGCGCGCGAGGCGACCTCGACGAACGCGCCGTGGCGCGCGCGGACCTCGCGTCGCGCGATGCTCCAGAGGATGGCGGCCGCCACGACGAACAGCGCGGCGCCGGCCACGGCGCCCCACAGCGCACCCGGCCCGCGTGCGACGCCGAGC
>CAYTYU010000035.1:0-19754 GCA_964440815.1 uncultured Chitinophaga sp. | reverse complement strand
CCGATGATGCTCGAGCACTGGATGGGCACGATGGTCACGCCCGGGCCCGCGGCGGCGGCCCACTGCGCCATCGCCTGCGTGTCGCGCGCGTTGTACGCGGAGTTGCCTCCCGGCACGATCCCGGTCCCGTACACCGGCACGAAGATCCGGTCGTTGACGCGGTAGGCGTTGGTGTAGGTGAAGTGCGTGAAGCCCGCGTTCCAGGCCGGCGTGCGGAACACCTCGAAGCCGAGCGCCTGCATGTAGGGCACGGCGTTGTTGGTCACGCTGATCGCCGTGGCGTTCGAGCCGGCGATGAACTCCGAGATGATGACGGTGTCCTCGTCCACGAGGTACATCCACATGTCGATGTGCCCGGTGCCGTCGACGGACGTCGGCAGCTGCGGCAGGACGTGGAGGGTGTCGATTCCCTGGAAGGCGCCGTGCAGCTCGCGGATGAGCGACTCGTTGAAGCCGCCGGAGGCCGGGTTGTCGACGTTGACGAGCGCGGTGCAGAAGCCGCTCCGGTCCGGACCTGCCTGGAAGTTGCCGCCCGAGTAGTAGAGGCCCTGCGGGCGCGCGTTCACCTGCCACGTGGAACCCGCCAGCAGCGTCGGCACGAAGTTGTCGAGCGCCCGTCCCTGGTAGTAGTGGCTGTCGACGATGCCGAGGGTGCCGCCCTCGAAGACGAAGTGCGGGCCGTAGTCGCGCATCCAGATCGAGTCGTTGGGGTGCACGATGAGCACCACCTTGGTCATGTCCGCGCCGGCGGCGGCGAAGGCGCTCGCGGCCGAGTTCGCGGTCGTCTGGTTGGCGACCACCACGTAGGCGATCTCGTCATGGGCGCTGCTCGCCGTCAGCGCGACGACGCATGCCGTCACCACCGAGTTCCAGCTGTTGCCGTACTGGAACAGCACGCCGCGGGCCGGCGCGTATTCCGGCGGCGTCTCGACCAGTGCCACGGCCCCCGTCAGCGATGCGGCCGTGCCCTCCGGCCCCCCGATGCGGACGGGGTAGGGGACGAGCGGCTGGGTCGCGTCGTACGGAGTGCCCCCCTCGCGCACGCGCGTGAGCGTCGAGCGGTGCTCGGTCTCGGCCGGCGGCTCGGCGAGTGCGGGCGATGCGGCAGCGGCCGCGATCAGGCAGAGGAGGGTGATGCTGGAGTTCATTCTTGGGACGCAGTATCGCGTGGCGCAACCGTAGCACGGGTTCCCGGTCCTGTCCGGAATCGCCTGCCGGGATCGGCGCCGATGCGGTGGTTATCCGCCTCGTGTCAGCGCTCGAACAGCCACCAGCGTGGCTTGGCCTGCACGCCCCGGCGCAGCCCGAACTCCCGCTCCGCGACGTCGATCACGAACCGCGCCGCCTCGGCCGGATCGTCGGTCACCTTCACGAGGTCGAGGTCTCCGGGGGAAATCGTGCCATCCGGGATCATCCGGTTGCGCACGAAGTCGTCGAGCTCGTCCCAGTAGGACTTCCCCATCATCACGATCGGGAACCCCGCGATCTTCGCCGTCTGCACCAGCGTGAGCGTCTCGAACAGCTCGTCC
The DNA here is from genome assembly GCA_964440815.1 of uncultured Chitinophaga sp. Taxonomy (GTDB): domain Bacteria; phylum Planctomycetota; class Phycisphaerae; order Phycisphaerales; family SM1A02; genus UBA966. The sequence continues at coordinate 18,225 of CAYTYU010000035.1, read as the reverse complement.
ATGGTGCCGTACCCGCCCGGCAGCACCACGAACCCGTAGGAGTACTTCAGCAGCATCACCTTGCGCACGAAGAAGTAGCGGAACTCGACGCAGCGGTCGCAGTAGGGGTTCGCGCTCTGCTCGTGCGGCAGGATGATGTTGCAGCCCAGGCTCGGCGCGCCAACCTCGCGCGCGCCGCGGTTTGCGGCCTCCATGATGCCTGGCCCGCCGCCCGTCATCACCGTGAAGCCGCCGCGCCCGAGCTCGGCGCCCACCGCGCGGCCCATCTCGTACCAGGGCGTCCCCGGCGCGAAGCGCGCGCTGCCGAAGACCGTCACGCACGGCCCGACGAAGTGCAGCTTCCGGAAGCCACGGATGAACTCGGCGCCGATGCGGATCGTGCGCCATAGCTCCTCGAGGCGCGGCCGCGGGCCGGCGAGCATCAGGCGTTCCGGGGGCTGGCCTGCCGGGAGCGGGCCAAGCCCGGTGCGTGACTTGTCGACGTCGATCGGGTTCGGACGGTTCATGCCCGCGCCTCCCATGCCTCGATGAGCTCGCGTTCCCGCGCCGCCGGCAGGCCCGGCGCCCCTGGCTTGGCGCCGAAAGGGAATGCATCGCCGCGCTCGCGCGCCCACCAGGCAAGCGTCGCCTGCACCGTGTCGGCGAGCGGCCGGAAGGTGCATCCGGCGGCCAGCGCGCGCGCCCGGCTCACGCTGCCTGCACCCGAGTATTCCGGGTCCTCCGGAAGCCACAGCGGCAGCCCCATCCAGGGCGCCACGCCCTCCTCGAGCAGGAACTTCTCGTCGACGGGCACGAATTCCACGGGGGCCGACGTGCACGCCTTGCACGCGTCGACCATCTCGCGGAAGGTCAGCGGCCCGGCCGGGCCGGAGACGTTGAATGTCCCCCCGTGGCCGTCGGCCACGCACTTCACCGCGAACGCCGCGCAATCGCGCACGTCGACGAAGGTGACCTGCGTCCCGCGCGCGGACTTCGGCGCCGGCAACAGCACCTTGCCGCCGCGCGCGACCCGCACGGGCCAGTACGAGAAACGGTCGGTCGGGTCGCCGGGCCCGACGATCAGGCCGGGGCGCAGGTTCGTGCAGCGCTCGCCGAACGCCTTCGCGGCCTCGCGCTCGCAGCAGGCCTTGAGCGCGCCGTAGGTCTCGCCCGTCACCGCCTTCGACTCGGGATCCTCCACGGTGGCCAGCGGCGCCGACTCGTCCGCATTCGGCACCGCCATCGACGCATACACCGACACCGTCGAGATGAACACGTACTGCCGCGCCGCCTTTGCCAGGAGCGAGGCCGACGCGCGAACGTCCTGCGGGCGGTAGCCGGAGGTGTCGATGACGCCGTCCCAGCGCCGGCCCTTCGCCACCTCGGCCTCGAGCGCCTTCAGGCCGTCCCCCTTCGCGGGATCCCGGTCGCCGCGGATCTTCTCCAGCTCGGGGAAGAGGTCCGCCTTCGTGCGCCCGCGGTTGAAGAGCGTCAGCTTCCAGCCGCGCGCCTTCGCGGCGTCAACGATCTCCGGGCCGAGGAACGCGGTGCCGCCGAGGATCAGCAGGTCCATGGGCCCGGGATCGTAGGCCCCCGAAGCACGACCGCCGGACGCTTCGGTCCGGCGGTCGGTCGGGCATGCCTGTTGGGGGCGGGCGTTCCCGCCGGGGTCACGTCGGCTGCGCCTCGGCCTTGCGGGACTCGCCCGCCTGGCCGTCCTTGGTTCCGGCGAAGGAGAGGTACTCCTTGCCTTCCTCGCGGGTGGCGGCGATCGCGGTGCCGTCGCCGAAGTCGCCGGCCAGCAGGCGCTCGGCCAGCGGGTCCTCGACGTACTGCGCCAGCGCGCGGCGCAGCGGGCGGGCGCCGAAGTCCGGGTTGTAGCCCTTCTCGATGAGGAAGTCCTTGGCGGCGTCGCTCACCTCGAGGGTCATGCCGCGGGCCTTCAGGCGCTCGCGCACCTTGCCGAGCTCGAGGTCGATGATGTGCGTCAGGTCCGCCTTCACCAGCGGCCGGAACACGATCATGTCGTCGAGTCGGTTGATGAACTCGGGGCGGAAGAACTTCTCCGCCTCGGACTGGAGCGACTTCTTGATGCGCTCGTAGTCCTGGATCTCCTGCCGCTTCTGGAACCCGAAGTTGGCGCCTCCCTTGATGATGTCGGAGCCGATGTTCGAGGTCATGATGATGATGGCGTTGCGGAAGTCGATCCGCCGGCCGAACGAGTCGGTCAGGTGGCCGTCGTCCATCACCTGCAGCAGCATGTTGAACACGTCCGGGTGCGCCTTCTCGACCTCGTCGAAGAGGACGACCGAGTAGGGGCGCCGGCGCACGCGCTCGGTGAGCTGGCCGCCCTCCTCGTAGCCGACGTACCCGGGGGGCGCGCCGACCAGGCGGGAGACGTTGTGCTTCTCCATGTACTCCGACATGTCGAGGCGGATCATCGACTCCGGGTCGCCGAACATGAACTCGGCCAGCGCCTTGGCGAGGAGCGTCTTGCCGACGCCGGTCGGGCCCAGGAACATGAAGCTGCCCATCGGGCGCTTGGGGTCCTTCAGGCCCGAGCGCGCCTTGCGGATCGCGCGGGAGACCTGCTTGACCGCCTCGTCCTGGCTGATGACCGACTTGTGCAGCTCGGCCTCGAGCTGGAGCAGCCGGGCGCTCTCCTCCTTCTCCAGGCGGGTGAGCGGCACGCCGGTCATCTTGCTGACGACCTCGGCGATGATGTTCTCGTCGACCACCGCGTCGACCTCGTTCATGCGGTCGCGCCAGGCCTGCTGCATGCGCTCCTTCTCCTTGCGCATCTTCTCGGCCTGGTCGCGCAGCTCGGCGGCCTTCTCGTAGTCGGCGTTCTTCACCGCCTCGTCCTTCTCGATGGACAGGCGCTCGATGCGGCCCTCCATCTCGGCGAGGTCCGGCGGCTTGGTCATGCTGCGCAGGCGCAGGCGGGCGCCGGCCTCGTCGATCACGTCGATCGACTTGTCCGGCTGCACGCGGCCGGTGATGTACCGGCCCGAGAGGTCGACCGCGGCCTTCAGGGCCCCGTCGGTGATCCGCACCTTGTGGTGCTTCTCGTAGCGCTCGCGCAGTCCCTGCAGGATCAGGAACGTCTGCTCGCCGTTCGGCGGCTCGACCGGGATCGACTGGAAGCGTCGCTCGAGCGCCGCGTCCTTCTCGATGTACTTGCGGTACTCGTCGAAGGTGGTGGCGCCCACGCACTGGATCTCGCCGCGGGCGAGGGCGGGCTTGAGCACGTTGGACGCGTCGATCGCGCCCTCGGCGCCGCCGGCGCCCACCAGGGTGTGCAGCTCGTCGATGAAGAGGATGATGTTCTTGGCGCGGCGCACCTCGTTCATCACCGCCTTGATGCGCTCCTCGAACTGGCCGCGGTACTTGGTGCCCGCCACCATGCTGGCGAGGTCGAGCACCACGAGGCGCTTCTCGTACAGCAGGTCGGGGACCTCCTGGGCGATGATCCGCTGCGCCAGGCCCTCGACGATGGCGGTCTTGCCGACGCCCGCCTCGCCCAGCAGCACCGGGTTGTTCTTGGTGCGGCGGCTCAGGATCTGGATCAGGCGCTCGATCTCGTGCTCGCGCCCGATGACCGGGTCGAGCTCGGCGTTCTTCGCGAGCTCCGTGAGGTCGCGCCCGAAGCTGTCGAGCGCGGGGGTCTTGCTCTTGCCGCGGCGGGCGGTGGCGCCGCCCTCCTGCGGGCCGGGCTCCTGGGCCTGCGGCTCCGCGGGCTGCTGGGGCGCCTCGTCGCGCTCCTGCTCGGATCCCGCGCCGAGCAGGTTCAGGACCTCCTCGCGCACCTCCTCGAGCTTCAGGCCGAGGTTCATGAGCACCTGCGCGGCGACGCCGTCGTGCTCGCGCAGCAGGCCGAGCAGCAGGTGCTCGGTGCCCACGTAGTTGTGGTTCAGGTTGCGCGCTTCCTCGATCGCGTACTCGATGACCTTCTTCGCGCGCGGGGTCTGCGGCAGCTTGCCCATGGTCACCATCTCGGGGCCGCTCTTGACGAGCTTCTCCACCTCGAGGCGCACCTTGCGCAGGTCGATGTCCAGGTTCTTCAGCACGTTGGCGCCGACGCCCGAGCCTTCCTTCACCAGGCCGAGCAGGATGTGCTCGGTCCCGATGTACTCGTGGTTGAACCGCTGGGCTTCCTGGTTGGCCAGGGCCATGACCTTGCGGGCCCGATCGGTGAGTCGTTCGAACATGCGGAGCCTCCTTGGACGAATGCGGTCCGGGTCGCCGGACCTTCTTCCCGCCCTTGACCGTACGAAACGCGAGGGCGGAATGCTAGGAACTGCGGGAACGGCCCGCGAGATTCCTGGGAGCAAGCCGCATGCCCGCGGACCGGCTCCCGGATGGGGAAATCGGCCCGCCGGAGGCGGCCCTGAAGCCGGCTTGGTCGGAAGGAGGCGAATTCGGCATCCGCGCGCACGGCCGCCCGGCGCGATCGGACTTTCCGGCGGTCGCAACAGCCTTCTTGGCACGGGGTTGCGTCCGGCATTGGCCCGCATGGGCATCGGCCCCGTCGGCTTAGGATCTGCCCGTGCGACCGTTCTCCCGAGTCCTCCGCGCGGCTGCTGCCATTGTGGCGTGCGCCCTGCTCGGTGCCGCCGACGCGGCCGACCGGACGCTCGCACGTCCCATCGAGGTGCGCGGCAAGCTCGTCTCGGGCGCGACCTTCTCCGGCCAGCTCCGCAGCTGGAGCGACGACGCCATCGAGGGATCCTTCGGCCGGCACGCGTGGCTCGACCTCGTGGGCCCGGACGTGCGGCGGCTCTACATGCAGGTGATGGACAAGGCCGACGCCTCGCAGTGGCTGCAGCTCGGCGAGCTGCTCGCCTCCTCGAACGGCGGGGAGCGCTTCGCGGCCGAGGCCTTCGGGCAGGCGCGCCGGCGCGGCACCTCCGACGCCGACATCGATGCGGCGCGCACGCGTGCGCGCGGGGCGGCCGCGGCGCGCGAGGAGCGCGAGCGCATGGAGCGCGAGCGCCGGCTGCAGGACGCCGTGCTGCCCGACGACGCGACCGCCACGCCGTGGCCGGTCCTGAGCGACGCGCAGCGCGCCGAGGCCGTGCAGGCCATGAGGGCCGAGGCGGTCGAGGCGCTGTCGGCCGTCGGGATCACGTGCGAGCCGGTGGAGACGGACCGGTTCCTGCTCTACGGCGACCTGCCGCGCGCCGAGCTCGAGCGCTGGGGCCGCGACCTCGACGCCATGTATGCGCGCGTCGCCGACCTGCTGGCCGTCCCCAAGGGCGTCAACCTCTTCTGGGGCAAGGCCGTGATCCTCGCGTTCCAGCGCCAGGACACCTTCCAGGTCGTCGAGGCTGCCGCATTCCGCCACAAGGCGACCGCATCGCTGCGCGGTGTGTGCCACCAGCGCGGCCCGCAGGTCTTCATCTCGATCTGGAAGGGGAACGACGAGCTCGAGTTCGCCAGCACCCTGGTGCACGAGACCACCCACGGCGTGGTGCACCGCTACGCGACCGCGGCCCGGCTCCCGGAGTGGGCCAACGAGGGCTTCGCCGAGTGGGTGGCGCGCGCCTGCGTGCCGCGTTCCCGCGTGGACGCCAACCGCCGCCCGCAGGGGCTCGCGTTCTTCCGCGCCGGCAGCGACGCGACCAAGGTGATGGCGATGGACGGCAGGTCCGGCACCTGGCCCGGCGACAACGCCATCGGCTACTCGGTGGGCTACCTGCTGGTCGACCTGATGATCGCCGAGCGGCCGAAGCAGTTCGCCGCGTGGGTCAAGGCGGTGAAGGGCGGCAAGGACTGGTCGGCGGCGCTCGGCGAGGAGTTCGGCATGACGCCCGCGGCGCTCGCGCAGGCCGCGTCGGGCTGGTTCCGGACCAACGACGGCCCGCCGCGGCGCTGAGCGCCCGGTAGCATCTTCGCCCCCACATGGCACGGACGTCGAACACGAAGAGCCCCGCGCGCGCGCGGCCGCGCGCCGGATGGCGCACCGCACGCGGCAGCGACCGCCACGAGCTCTACGAGCTCTCGGTGCAGGAGCCTTCCGCCGAGATCCGCTTCATCGAGCGTGCCTGGCGCGAGCGCCGCGCCGGCCGCCCCGAGGTGCTGCGCGAGGACTTCTGCGGCACCGGCTTCCTCAGCTGCTCATGGGTGCGCCACCGCGCCTCCTGCCGCGCCTGGGGCATCGACCTGTGCACGAAGACCATGGCCTGGGGCAAGGCGCGCCACGGCGCCAGGCTCGCGCCCGCGCAGCAGGCCCGCATGCACTGGGTGAAGGGAGACGTGCGCACCGCGCGCACCGAGCCCGCCGACGTGCTGGCCGCCCTCAACTTCAGCTACTTCATCTTCAAGTCGCGCGAGGCGCTGGTGGGCTACTTCCGCGCCGCGTTCGCGAACCTCCGCCCCGGCGGGCTCATGGTGCTCGATGCCTACGGCGGCTACCAGAGCTTCTCGGTGCAGAAGGAGGAGCGCGACCTCGACGGCTTCACCTACGTGTGGGACACCGAGCGCTACAACCCGATCAACGGCGACGTGCTCAACCACATCCACTTCCGCTTCCCGGACGGCACCGAGATGCGCCGCGCCTTCACCTACGACTGGCGGCTGTGGACGCTCGCGGAGATCCGCGAGGCGCTGGTGGACGCGGGCTTCGTGCGCCCGACCGTCTACTGGGAAGGCACCACCGCCGACGGCGAGGGCGACGGCGTCTTCCGCCGCAAGGCCGTGGGCGAGGCGTGCGAGGGCTGGATCGCCTACATCGTGGCCGAGCGTCCGGCGCGCGGGCGCCAATAGGATGGCCCCGATGCAGCCGACCTCGGAGAGCCTCCCCGCCGTGCCCGCGTCGATGGCGGGGCTCCTCGACGAGGTGGGGCGCGCGTTCGAGCGGCAGCTTTCGAGCGACATGCCCTCGGTGAACACGCTCTGCCGCCACGTGGAGCGCTACCGCGGGAAGATGCTGCGGCCGATGATGGTGTTCATGTGCGGGCAGGCCTTCGGGGACGTGGGCCGCACGCACGTCATCGTCGCCGCCACGTGCGAGATGATCCACATGGCCACGCTCGTCCACGACGACGTGCTCGACGAGGCCGAGGTCCGCCGCCGCGGCCACACCGTGAACCACCTGCGCGGCAACGAGGTCGCCGTCATGCTCGGCGACTACCTGATCTCGAACGCCTTCCACCTCTGCAGCCAGGCGGGCGACCCGGCGCTCAACCTGCGCCTCGGCGAGGTCACCAACACGCTCTGCGAGGGCGAGCTGGTGCAGCTGAGCCACCGCGACGACCTGTCGCTCGACGAGCCCACCTACTTCGAGATCGTCCGCCGCAAGACCGCGGTCCTGATCGGCGCCTGCTGCGAGCTCGGGGCCATGCTCTCGGGCGCGCCGCGCCCGGCGGTCGACGCGCTGCGCCGCTTCGGCGAGGGCCTGGGCGTGGCGTTCCAGATCCAGGACGACCTGCTCGACCTCGAGGGCCGCGAGGAGGTGGTGGGCAAGAGCCTCGGCCGCGACCTGGAGAAGGGCAAGCTGACGCTGCCCCTCATCATCCACCTCGCGCGCCCGGACGGCGAGGCGCGCGAGCGCGCCATCGCGGCGATCCGCGCGCGCGACGGCGCGGCGCTCATCGCCGAGCTGTCGCGCGAGGGGTCGCTGGCGGCGGCGCGCGGACGCGCCGAGGAACTGGTCGCCCGCGCCCGTGCAGAGCTCTCGCACGTGCCCGCCGGTGCCGCGCGCGATGCGCTCGACGCCGCGGCGCTCGCGGTCGTTCACCGGGACTTCTGAGCGTCCTTCTGTCCGTCCCGCGCCGCGGCCCAGCCGCGCGAGCCCTTGCCGGCGACGGGCTTCGAGAGCGCGCGGTTGGCCGCGACCAGCTTCTCGAGGTCCTGCTCCTGCAGCGTCATCGGGTGGCCCTGCCAGCGGATGACCCCGTCCGGCGAGGCGATCGCCATGTGCGGGATGCCGCTGATGCCGAAGAAGCGGTTCTTCAGCCCGCCCGAGGGGTCGAGCGCCAGCGAGTACGCGAAGTCCGCCGGCGCCATCCTCAGCTTCTTCATGCCCGCGGCGAAGGCACCCGGGGCCTCGTCGCTGATCCCGACCACCAGCACGTCCTTGCCGTACTTGCGCGCGAGGTCGTTCAGGTGCGGGATCGACTTGACGCACGGCCCGCACCAGGTGGCCCAGAAGTCCATCGCCACCAGCCGGCCGGCGGGGTCGGGCGAGGGCGTGATCCAGGTCTGCACCTTGAACGCGGGCATCGTCTTGCCGCGCATGTCCTGCGCGCTCTGCACCGGGCTCAGGAACTCCGGCCACTCGGTCGGGGCGGGGGCGTCGCCTCCCGCCTCGCCGGCCGCACCGGCGGGCGCGGGCCGCTCGCTCGCCATGATCGAGTCGTCGACTTCCTCGGCGAGGAGCTCGGGCACCTTCGTCTTCAGGCCCAGCTCCGACAGCCCGACGTAGCGCACTGCCCCGGTCTTGTCGATCACGACGTTGACGGGCTTCTTCCAGATGCCGAGCGCATCGCACCACTCGCCCGACGCATCCACTGCGACGAGGCAGGGCGGGTTGGAGGCAAGCGTCTCGTCGGCACGGTCGGCACCCTCGGGCGTGTGCACGCCCAGCAGCATCGCGCCCTCGGGCAGCGCCTTCTTCGCCTTCTCGAGCTGCGCGCGCACGTTCGCCTTGCCGCCCACGCTCTGGATCACGGTCACCTTGCCGCGGAAGTCCGCGCGACCCATCGCGTCGCCGCCGATCCACTTCAGCGCGTCCGGCGGCATCGGCACCACGTAGCCGACATTGGCCTGCAGCGCCTCGCGGTCCTCCTTGTCGAGCTTCTCGTAGTAGCGAGACTCGGCCTTGTCCTTCGCGGCCTTCTCCTTGGAGTCCTTGTCCTTGGAGGCGGGCGGGGCCGGCGGCGGGGCCGACTTGCCGGGCCTGCCGTACTGGGCGCCGGCCGCGGGGGCCAGCGCCAGCGAGGCCAGTGCGACGAGGGTCCATGCGTTGGTGGAACGCGTCAGCATCGCATCGATGCTACCCCGCGCCGCTCGGAGTCCGTCCTCCGTTCCCGGGGCGCTCAGCGGCAGACCGGCAGCGCCATGGTGTCGATCAGGCGCACGGTGTCGAGCCGTGCGGCCACCAGCCCGCGCGTCGGGCGCTCGAAGCCACCCACCGGCATCAGCGTGCGGGCATCGCGAACCACCGCATAATCGACCGCCAGCCCATGGTCCTCGAGGGTCTCGCGCATCAGGCGCTCGGCAGTGGCGGGGTGCTGCGCGCTCGCGGCCACCTGCAGCGCGCGCACGAGGCCGAGCGCCTGCTCGCGCTGCGCCGGCCGCAGGTAGCGGTTTCGGCTGCTCATCGCCAGGCCGTCCGCCTCGCGCACCGTGGGCGCGACCTCCATCGCCAGCCCCGGCCAGCGCGCGGGCGGGGCGGCGACCATCCCGTCCAGCACGCGCCACTGCTGCCAGTCCTTCTCGCCGAAGATCGCCTGCGACGGCCGCGTGAGGTCGAAGAGCCGCGCCACCACCTGGCACACCCCGCCGTAGTGGCCGGGTCGGAACGCGTCCTCGAGCCCGGGCATCGTGGCGACCGCCGGCAGCTCGATCGCCGTGGCCTCGGCGCGCGCGGCGTCGACCCCGCGCGGATAGATGGCCTCGGGTGGGGGCGCGAACACGGCGTCCGCGCCGGCGGCGCGCGCGATCCCGACGTCGGCGTCGAGCGTGCGCGGGTAGCGCGCGAAGTCCTCGTGCGGCGCGAACTGCGTCGGATTGACGAAGACCGTGACGACCACGGGCCGTCCGCGGCCGGCCGCCCGGCGCACGAGCGACGCATGCCCCTCGTGCAGCGCGCCCATCGTGGGGACGAGCGTGCATCCGGCGAACGGGGCGAGGCTGTCTGCGTCGTGGACGAGCCGCATGGCGGGGCGGAACCATACCGCTCCCGCCCCGGCGTGCCGGGGCGCGGCGCGGGCGGCGGGTTCGTCGCCTCCACCGGGTCGCCCGGTCCGGAGACGCGGACCGAGATGTCCGAGAATTCGAAGAACTTTGTTCCGTGGATCACTTCAAACCAACGTCGTCGCTTCCTACACTGCAGGACGCAGCGCGCTTCCGATCCGCACCGAGGGCTCCGGGAATCCCCCCGGCCCCGGCCGTCGAACCCGCTGCTCAACCCATGGCACCCAAGCTCCCCATCTACTTCGACAACGCCGCCACCACCCGGTGCGACCCCCGGGTCGTCGAGGCGATGCTGCCGTACTTCAGCGAGAAGTTCGGCAACGCCTCCAGCCGCAACCACCGCTTCGGCTGGGAGGGCGAGGAGGCCGTGGAACTCGCGCGCGAGCAGGCCGCCGCGCTGATCGGCGCCAACCCGAAGGAGATCATCTTCACCTCCGGGTCCACCGAGAGCAACAACCTCGCCATCAAGGGCGCCGCGCTGATGTACGCGAAGGCGCCCGCCGGCCAGCAGGGCCGCGGCCACATCATCGCCGCGGTGCACGAGCACAAGGCCGTGCTCGATCCCTGCAAGCGCCTGCAGCGCGAGGGCTTCGACGTCACCTTCCTCGAGCCCGGCGCCGACGGCATCATCACCGCCGACATGGTGGCCGCGGCGATGCGCCCGGACACCATCCTGGTGACCATCATGTGGGCCAACAACGAGATCGGCACCATCAACGAGGTGCCGCAGATCGGCGCGCTGTGCCACGAGCGCGACGTGGTCCTGCACACCGACGCCACGCAGTGGGTCGGCAAGATGCCCACCGACGTCGAGCGCGACCACGTCGACCTCCTCAGCTGGAGCGGCCACAAGATCTACGGCCCCAAGGGCGTGGGCGCCCTCTACGTGCGCCGGCGCAAGCCGCGCATCCGCCTGGAGGCCCTCATGGACGGCGGCGGCCACGAGCGCGGCATGCGCTCGGGCACCATGAACGTCACCGGCATCGTCGGCTTCGGCAAGGCGTGCGAGCTCTGTGCCCAGGAGATGGAGCACGAGCGCGAGCGGCTGCTGAAGCTGCGCCGCAAGCTCGAGTCCGAGCTGACCCGCCGCATCGAGGTCTCGCAGGTCAACGGCCACGCCGAGAAGCGCCTGCCGAACGTCGCCAACGTCTCCTTCGGCTTCGTCGAGGGCGAGAGCCTGATGATGGGCGTGAAGGACATCGCCTGCAGCTCCGGCAGCGCCTGCACCAGCGCGAGCCTGGAGCCGAGCTACGTCCTGAAGAGCCTCGGCGTCGGCGACGAGCTGGCGCACTCCTCGCTGCGCCTCTCCCTCGGGCGCTGGAGCACGGAGGAGGAGGTCGACTGGGCGATCGAGGCGATCGTGAAGGCGGTCGAGCACCTGCGCACGATGAGCCCGCTGTACGACCTCCACAAGGAGGGCATCGACATCTCCAAGATCCAGTGGCAGGCCCACTGACACCCGCCACCGACACTCCCTCAGGGAAGGACACCGAACCACCATGGCATATTCCGACAAGGTCGTCGACCACTACCAGCACCCCCGCAACGTGGGCAGCTTCGGCACCAGCGCCGAGGTCGCCACGCGCGCCGACGTCGGCGTCGGCATCGTCGGCGCCCCCGAGTGCGGCGACGTGATGCAGCTGCAGATCAAGGTGAACGAGCAGGGCCTCATCGAGGACGCGAAGTTCAAGTGCTTCGGCTGCGGCAGCGCCATCGCCTCCAGCAGCCTGGCCACCGAGTGGCTGAAGGGCCGCTCGCTCGACGACGCCATGGCCATCCGCAACACCCAGATCGTCGAGGAGCTGAGCCTCCCGCCGGTCAAGATCCACTGCAGCGTGCTCGCCGAGGACTCGATCCGCGCGGCGATCGCCGACTACCGCAAGAAGAACGGCCTCGCGGCCGAGTCCGCGAAGCCCGCCGCCGCGCACTGAGCGCCGCCCCCCACGAGGAACCGACCATGTCCGTCATCATTACCGAGTCCGCCGCGCGCGAGATCAACGCCATCGTCCACCAGCAGGGGCTCGACCCCGAGAAGATCCGCCTCCGCGTGGGCGTGAAGGGCGGCGGCTGCAGCGGCTTCAGCTACATCCTCGACCTGACCGAGGTCCAGAAGGACACCGACGAGCTGTGGGAGTTCCGCTTCCGCGCCTCCGACGACGGCAAGGTCATCACGCGCCTCGAGGGCGGCGAGGGTGGGGCGGTGGCCACCGCCGAGGCGGGCACCTTCACGGTGCGCGTGGTGTGCGACCCGAAGAGCTACCTCTACCTCAACGGCACCACGATCGACTTCAAGGACGAGATCATGGGCCGCGGCTTCGTGTTCGGCAACCCGAACGCCACGACCACCTGCGGCTGCGGGTCGAGCTTCAGCGCGTGAGCCCGCGCGCGGCCGTCGCGGTCGCGCTCGCCATGCTCCTGTCCGGGTGCGCCGCGCCCCGGCCGGCTGGGACGACGCCGCCCGTCGCCGAGCAGCGCGCGTACCTCGTGCGCAGCCCGCACGGCGACCGCACCGACGAGTACCACTGGCTGCGCGACGACCACCCCGAGCGCAAGCGCGACGACGTGATGGCCCACCTGCGTGCGGAGCAGGCCCACACCGACGCCGCGATGGCGCGCCTGCGCCCGCTGCAGGACCGGCTGCTCGCCGAGATCCGTGGCCGAATCAAGGAGGACGACTCCACCGCGCCGCGGCATGACCGTGGGTGGTGGTACTGGACGTCCTACGCACCGGGCGACGAGCATCCGCGCTGGATGCGCCGCCGGGGCGGGCCTTCGGCCCCGGACGCCGGCGCGCCCGAGGAGACGATGCTCGACGGCAATGCGCTCGCGCGCGGGCATGCGTACTTCCGCGTCTCGGACGTCTCGGTCAGCCCCGATGGCATGACGGTCGCCTGGACCGAGGACACCGTCGGCCGCCGCGGCCACGCGCTGCGCATCAAGGACCTGCGGACCGGCCGCGTGCTCGACGACCGAATCGAGGGCACGCTCGAGACCGTGGTCTGGGCCAACGACGGCCGCGCGCTTTACTACGTGCGGCAGGACCCGGTGCTCCTGCAGAGCGGCCCCGTCTGCCGGCACGTCCTCGGGACGCCCGCCTCCGCCGACCGCGTGGTGTTCGAGGAGGAGGACCTCACGCGGTTCGTGGGCATCTCGCCCACCGCGTCGCGCAGGTGGCTGGCGATCTCGGTCGAGGGCTACGACGACAACGCGCTGTGGGCGCTGCCCCTCGACGGCGAGCCGGGCGAGCCAGTCCCCGTGCTTCCGATGCGCGCCGGGGTCCGCAGCTACGCCGACCACCTCGGCGGCCGGTGGGTGATCCGCACCAACGACGCCGCGCGCAACTTCCGGCTGGTCGCGGCGCCCGAGGACGCGCCCGCCGACCGCGCGCGCTGGACCGAGCTCCTGCCGCACCGCACCGACGCGAGCATCGACGGCTTCGACCTCCTCGACGCTGCGATCGCCGTCGCCGAGCGCGTCGAGGCGAACGCGCGCGTGCGCATCCTGCCCGCGGTCGGCGGGGCCGGCACGCTGGTGCCGGTCCCGGAGGCGGCGTGCACCATGGACCTCGGGGACAACCCCGACCCCGCAAGCCCCGACGTGCGCGTCGGGTTCACGAGCATGGTCACGCCGCGCACGGTGATCGACATCGACCTTGCGAGCGGCGCGCAGGCGGTGCGCAAGGTGCAGCCCGTGCTCGGCTACGACCCCTCCAAGTACGCCACCGAGCGCGCGTGGGCGCCGAGCCGCGACGGCAGGCTCATCCCGGTCTCGATCGCCTGGCGGCGCGACGCGTGGGCGCGCGACGGCGCGCATCCCATGCTGGTCGAGGCGTACGGCTCCTACGGGTTCCCGTCGGACGCGCAGTTCGACCTCGCGGGCGTCTCGCTCATGGACCGCGGCTTCGCGCTCGCCGTGGCCCACGTGCGCGGCGGCGCCGACCTCGGTCAGGACTGGTACGAGGACGGCCGGCTGCTGCGCAAGCGCAACACCTTCAACGACTTCGTCGACGCGACGGTCTTCCTGCAGTCGGAGGGCTGGGCCGACCCGAGGCGCACGTTCGCGAGCGGCGGCTCGGCGGGCGGCCTGCTGATGGGCGCGGTGGCCAACATGGCCGGCAGCCTCTACCGGGGCATGGGCCTGCACGTGCCCTTCGTCGACGCGCTCACCACCATGCTCGACCCCTCCATCCCGCTCACCACCAACGAGTGGACGCAGTGGGGCAACCCGATCGAGTCGAAGGAGGCCTACGAGTACATCCGCTCGTACTCGCCCTACGACAACCTCGAGGCCAAGGAGTACCCGGCGATGCTGGTGACCACCGGCCTGTGGGACTCGCAGGTGATGTACTTCGAGCCCGCCAAGTACGTGGCGCGCCTGCGCCGGATGCGCACCGACTCGAACCCGTTCCTGATGCACGTGAACATGGAGGCCGGCCACGGGGGCAGGAGCGGCCGCTTCGAGCGGCTGCGCCAGGTGGCCATGGAGCAGGCGTTCTTCCTCGACCTCGCCGGGATCGAGCGCTAGGCGCGGACCGCGATCCCCGCCGCGCCGCCGCGCGCGAAGGCCGGCACGTCGGCGCCGTCGATCGGTCGCGAGACCAGCCATCCCTGCGCCGCGTCCCAGGCGCGCTCCGAGAGCAGCGCCCACTGGTCGGCGCGCTCGACGCCCTCTGCCACGCAGCGCGCGCCGAGCTTGCGCGCGTGGCGCTGCACCAGGTCGAGCGTCGCCCGGTCCTCGGCCGAGCCCGGCAGGCGCGCGACCACGCCTCGGTCGAGCTTCACCTCGTCGGCGCCGCAGCGGTGCAGGCACGCGATGCCGTCGATTCCCGTGCCGAAGTCGTCGATCGCGACCGAGGCGCCCGCCGCGCGCATCGCCTCGAGCTGCGCGGCCACGCCGTCGCCGTCCGACGCCAGCACGCCCTCCGGGACCTCGATCGAGAGCAGCCGCCCGGGCAGGCCCGCCTCGCCGAGCGCCAGGTGCACCTGGTCGACCAGGTCGCCGCGTCGGAACTGGCTGGGCGCGATGTTGACGCTCACCGGGATCTCGGCGCCCTCGGCGCACCATCCTGCCGCGCGCCGGCACGCCTCGCGCAGGGCCCACGCGCCCACCTCGTCCAGGAGTCCCGCGTCCGCCGCCGCGTCGAGCAGCCGCCGCGCCGGCACCGCCTCGCCCGTCGAGGGGAGCGTCCATCGGATGAGTGCCTCGGCACCGATCACCGCGCGGTCGATGACGCGCACCTTCGGCAGGAAGACGAGCCGGAAGGCGCCGCGCTCGAGCGCCTGCTGCAGCATCGCGGCGACCTGCAGCCCATCGAGCACCGCATGCGCGTCGCCGTCCGAGTGCGCATGGACGCGCGGGGCGGGGCCTCGGCGTGCGCGGGCAAGTGCGGTGCGGGCGCAGGAAACCAGCGCCTCCGCCGTCATCGCCGAGCCGGGGTCAAGCGTCGCCGTCCCCACCGCGGTGCGCAGCCGGACGGGCGTGCCGGCGAGCGCGAGGATCGGCTGGCCCGTGCCGCCGAGCGAGGCGACCGCGGTGCGCAGGTCGGGCGTCGAGGCGGGCAGGGCGACCACGGCCTCGCCGGGGCCGGCCGTGAACACCGCGGCCGGCGCGGGCGCCAGCGCGCGGAGGCGCTCGTTCCAGGCGGCGTCGAGGGCGCGCACGGCGTCGGCGCCGTGCACCACCGCGACGGCGTCGAGGTCCTCGACCACGACGGCGGCGACGGTGACCGGGCGCAGCATCGGGTCGATGGCTTGCGCCAGCCGCGACGCCAGGCCGTCGAGGGCCGGGCGTCCAGGGTGCGCGGACGCTTGCTCTGTGGGATGGACGCGGGTCACGGCGGGTCCGGGACCGGGCGAGTCTAGCGCGGTGCGTCGAGCCAGCCCTTCACCACCGGCCACGCCATCCATGCGGCCGAGGTCGGAAGCCACGCCACCAGCACCCAGCGCACCGCGCGCACCGTGATCCGAAGGTTGAGCGTCGCGCCGATCCAGCTGCCGACGATCGCCGCGGGCGCGAGGCACGCGGCGATGCCGAGCGACTGGACGAGGGGCGATGCGCCGTCCGGCCCGGCCGCACGCGGCAGCGTCGCGCCCTTGAGGACCGCGCCAACCGCCGCGAGCGGCACCATCGCGCACACGCTGGTGGTGATCGCGCGGCGCACCGGCAGGTCCGCCCACGCGCGCAGGAGCGGCACCGCCACCACGCCGCCGCCGACCCCGAGCAGCCCGCTGATCGTCCCCATGAGGGCGCCGATCGCGCTGGCCTTGCCGGCCGGGATGCCCGAAGGATCCTCGGACGTCGGGACGGCCCCGCGCAGGAGCTGCACGAATTCCCGTGCGGCGACGAAGAAGAGGAACGCCGCGAAGAGCAGCCGGAACATCCGTGCGTCGACCACCAGGCTCAGGCCGACGCCCAGGCCCACCGCGACGAGCGACGGCACCACCAGCGGGCGCGCGAACGTCCAGTCCACGTAGCCCGCGCGTCCGTACTTGCGGTAGGCGGTGAGGGCCACGGCGACGTTGGCGA
Source organism: uncultured Chitinophaga sp. (assembly GCA_964440815.1). Taxonomy (GTDB): domain Bacteria; phylum Planctomycetota; class Phycisphaerae; order Phycisphaerales; family SM1A02; genus UBA966. The sequence continues at coordinate 1,800 of CAYTYU010000035.1, read as the reverse complement.
TCATCGTGGCCCCCTGCAGCACGTCCTTGCCGGGCGCCAGCAGCACCGTGGCGAGCGGGATGATCACGATCGCCCCGCCGACCCCCAGCATGCCCCCGACCACGCCGCCGGCAAGCCCGAAGGCGAGGTACGCGAGCACATGGGTCCAGTCCACGGTCGGATCGTAGCGATCGGGAATTTTGGCGGCGGATCGGCGGCGCGCACCGGCGTGCGCCCATGATGCACACGTGCTCGTCACCATCCCGAGCTTCGCCCTCCAGGGAATCGATGCGGTGCGTTGCGACGTCGAGGTGTCGCTGCAGTCGCGCGGGCTGCCGCGCATCTGCCTCGTCGGGCTGCCGGACCTGGCGATCCGCGAGAGCATCGAGCGAGTGCGCAGCGCGATGGCGGCGAGCGGGTTCGACCCGCCGCGGCACCGCACGACCATCAGCCTCGCGCCCGCCGACCTGCGCAAGCACGGTCCGGCGTTCGACCTGCCGATCGCCGTCGGGCTTCTGCTTGCGGCACCGCAGGAGGGCGATGCGGGCACGGGGCGGGGCGCGGGGAGGGAGGCCGCCGGCCGTCGCCCGGCCGGCGGCGCACCGCCCGACCCCGGGCAATGGATGCTGGCCGGCGAACTCGGCCTCGATGGGTCGATCCGCGCGGTGCGCGGGGCGGTGGCCATGGCGATGCTCGCGCGCCGGCTGGGCGTCGCGGGCATCGTGCTGCCTGCGGCGAATGCCCAGGAGGCCGCGGTCGTCGAGGGGCTCGACGTGCGCCTGGCGCGGACGCTTCCCGAGGTGGCCGGGTTCTTCCGCGGGGCGGTTGTCCTCGAGCGGGCGCCGGCGGTCGACGTGCGTGCCATGGTCGCCGCCGCCGGGGCAGCCATCGACTTCCGCGAGGTGCGGGGGCAGGGCGCCGCCAAGCGCGCCCTTGCGATCGCCGCGGCCGGCGGGCACAACGCCCTGCTGGTGGGCCCGGCCGGCTGCGGCAAGACCATGATGGCGCGCGCCCTGCCCGGCATCATGCCGCCCCTCGAGCCCGACGAGGCGCTCGAGGTGACGCGCATCCGCAGCGTGGCCGGCACGTCGGCCGCTGGCCTGGCGGTCGAGCGCCCGTTCCGAGCGCCGCACCACACGGCGAGCACCGTGGCACTGGTCGGCGGCGGTGCCTCGGGCGTGCCGCGACCGGGAGAGGTGACGCTCGCGCACCACGGCGTCCTCTTCATGGACGAGCTGCCGGAGTTCGGCCGCAGCGCGCTCGAGGCCCTCCGCGAGCCGCTCGAGGACGGATTCGTCACCGTGGCACGCGCGCACGGCTCGGCGCGCTTTCCCGCGCGCAGCATCCTGGTGGCCGCCATGAACCCGACGGCCCGCGGCAACCGGCGCGAGGGCGCGCGCGGCGCGCGCGAGCAGTCCGACTACATGGACCGCGTCAGCGGGCCGATCATCGACCGGATCGACCTGCACGTCGAGGTGCGCGCCGTGCCATTCGGCCGGCTGTCATCGGCACCCGCGGGCGAGTCGTCGGACGACCTGCGCGCGCGCGTGGTGGCCGCGCGCGCGGTGCAGCGGGCACGCCAGGGGCCCGTGCTCAACGCGCACCTGCGCGGGCGTGCGCTCGATGACGCGGTGGCGCTCGATGCACCGTCGCGTGCGCTCCTCGGCGAGGCGATGGAGGGGCTTGGGCTGAGCGCACGCGCGTACGACAAGGTGCGCCGCGTGGCGCGCACCATCGCCGACCTCGTGGGCAGCGCCCGCGTGGGTTCCGAGCACGTGGCCGAGGCGGTGCAGTACCGCCTGCTCGACCGCGCGTGCGCGT
>CAYTYU010000034.1:0-19872 GCA_964440815.1 uncultured Chitinophaga sp. | reverse complement strand
ACGTCGAGGGCGTCGTACCAGCGCGGCGCAAGCCGCAGCAGGTCGAAGTCGACCTCGGCGACGGCGCGTGCGAGCGCGCCGGCCGCGGCCGGCGCCTCGCGCCGGGGCGCGTTCACGGGCACGTCGTCGGCGATGCCGTCGAGCCGCGCGAGCGCGCGGCGGAAGCCGAGCGCCCCGCAGTCGGTGCAGCCCGCCGACATGCAGAGCCCGAGGTCGGCGGCCTGCCAGGCGGCGTCGACGAACGGGTTGGCGCGTGCGAAGAGGGTGGGTGCGATCCGGATCCCCGACGGCTCGGCGGTCGAGCCGTGGCGGCGGTCGCGACGCTGGTGCGGACTCGTGGACATGGCGGGCCTCCTGCCCGAAGGCCGTCTCCGACGGCCGACGACACTGTCGCTTACGCGCGTGGACGCGCCATGGTTTTCGGGTGAGGTTTTCGCGAAGCCCCGCCGTCCCGTGGGAGCCCCCGCGGGAGCCCCCGCGGGAGCCCACCGGGCACCGATCAGCCGAAGACGTCCGCCTCCCGGCGGAGCGGGCTCTCCGGGGCCACGGTGAACCAGCCGTACTCGGCGAGCAGTGCCCCGGCCGCCCCCGCCAGCAGGCCGACCGCCAGGTCCGAGCCGGCCGCGCCGGCTGTCACCAGCCTGCCCGTCGCCGCCAGCATGGCCATGGCCGCCCAGAGCGGCCACAGGCGCGGCTGCCACAGGAGGAGCGTTGCTGCCACGGCGCCGGCGGTCGAGGCGCCGGTGCTCGAGCCGCCGAAGCCGAGGTTGACCAGGCCCGACCAGAGGACCGCCAGCCCGACCGCACCCATCCAGCGCGCGGTGTTCGGCCAGTTGGCGGCCGCGGCGATCCCGAAGCCGAGGACCGCAAGCGACGCCCATGCCACCGGGCTGCCCAGCGACGCCGCCCAGCGCCACGCGTCGGCCGAGGACGCGCGCCTCTCGGCGGCCCACGCGGCGAGCGGGGCGTCTGCCACGTCAGCCATGATCGCGATCGGGAGGATCGCGCCCACCGCCACCGCGAACACCGCCATCCGTCCACGGCCGGAGCCGAGCATCGGCCGGTCGCCGCGCGGGTCGCGCTCCGCCGGCAGGGCCGGTGCGTTCACTTGCCCCCCGCGGCGCCCATGCCGGCCGCGCCGCCGAAGCCGAAGCCGGTCGTGCCCACTGCGCCGCCGCCGAACATGCCGACGGGCGGCACGGACACGAAGCCGATGTCCCAGTACATGGGCCAGGCGCGGTAGGTGTAGGCCTCGGGCGCGTAGGCGTAGGTGGCCGGGTCGTTGGCGTCCACGGTCGTCAGGTTCGGGTCGCGCCCGGGGTAGCCGGCCATGTCGTAGTAGGGATCGGCGTAGCCGTTCCACCACGAGTTGGAGTACGGGCCACGCGCAGGCGAGGCGCCCTGGGCCATCGCCTGCGGCACGATGCCGTGCGCGGGCGAGGCATCCGGTGCGCCGCCCCCCGGCGGCACCGATCCGACCGGCGGGATGCCTGTCGGCACGAGCGGCATCGGTGCGGGTGCCTGCATCTGCACCGCACGCTGCGCACGGTGCGCGCGGTCCCATTCCATCTGCAGTCCGCGGCGGCGCAGCGCATCCTCCGGCGGTGGCGCATCCTTCGATGGCACCGGCGGGTTCCATCCCATGCGGCGCATGTAGCCGGGCGCCCACGCCTGGTAGACGCCGAGCAGGCTGCGCGCGTCCAGGAACGCCGAGAGCGCGTCCACCGATCGCCGCTGGCGGTTGAGCTGGTTCCACGAGGCGCGCGCGACGCCGGCCTCGACCTCGATCGCCTGCTCGAGGTGCTCGACGTCGTTGGTGCGCGCGGCCTTCGGCATGCCCGCCGCGTGCTTCATGGCGGCATCGACGGCGTCGTCGAAGGTGAGCTGGTCAAGCGACGGCACCCAGTCGTGGGCGAAGCGCGCCCAGTCGGACTCGAGGTTTCGCTCGTCGATGAAGGCGTGCATCGCCGCGATGCGGCGCGTGGCATCGAGCGAGGCGTGGTGCGCGGCATGGTCGACGGCCTCGAGCGCGTCGCGCTCGGCCTCGAGCTTCGCGAGGCCCGGGTCGTGCGGCCACACGGTGCCGTGCGGCAGGGCGACGGCGGGCAGGCGGCCGGGGGCGTCGAGCCCCGGCGTCGGGGGCTCATCGGGCCGCGCACTCGGCTTCGGGGGCGCGGCGGGCACGTCGGCGGCCTGGCCTGCGGGCACGGGCGCGCCGAAGGCGTGCGTGGCGCCGCCGGCCGGCGCGTCCTGCGCGGGGACGGGCGCCCGGCTTGCGGCGAGGACGGCGATCGCGGTGGCAAGGGCAGGGTGCATCGCGCGTTGAGCGTAGCGCTCGAGGCGCATCGGCAGGCAGCGGCCCGTAGACTTTGCGCCCCCATGAACGCGAATGCCCCCTCGCCGTCCGGCCAGCGCCGGGAGAAGGTCGTCCTGGTCACCGGCGCCGGCGGCGAGATGGGCCACGGCCTCATCTCGGCGCTCTCGGCCGCCGGGCGCGCGATCGTGGCGATGGACATCCGCGAGCTCGACCCGGAGGTGCGCGAGCACTGCCGCAGCACCTACGTGGGCGACATCTGCGATCCTGGCCTGATGGAGCGCCTGCACGCGCAGTACGAGGTGGCGGAGATCTTCCACCTCGCCGCGCTGCTCTCGACCCGCGGCGAGTTCGCGCCCGAGACCGCGCACCACGTGAACGTGGGCGGCACGCTCAACCTGCTGCGCCTGGCCGCCGAGCAGGCGCGCAGCCACGGCCAGCGCGTCAAGTTCATGTTCCCCAGCTCGATCGCCGCCTACGGCATGCCGAGCCTCGAGGAGAAGCGACGCCACCCGGTGGTGGGCGAGGACCAGTTCCCGCACCCGCACACGATGTACGGCGTCAACAAGCGCGCCGGCGAGGAGCTCGGCCGCTACTACCAGGACCACTACCGAAAGCTCGCCAAGGACCGCCTGGCGCACCCGATCGACTTCCGCTCGATCCGCTTCCCGGGGATCGTCTCCAGCGAGACCGTGCCCTCGGGCGGCACCAGCGACTACGGCCCCGAGATGATCCACGCGGTGGCCCAGGGCAAGGCCTACGAGTGCTTTGTGCGCCCGGACACGCGCATCCCGTTCATGACCATGCCCGAGGCGATCGACGCGCTGCTGCGCCTGGCGGCCGCGCCGAAGGAGCGGCTGACGCACACGGTCTACAACGTGGCCGCGTTCAGCCCGACGGCGGCGGACTTCGAGCGCCTTGCGTGCGCCGCGTTCCCGGGGGCTTCGGTGCGGTTCGTGCCGGACCTTGGGCGCCAGGCGATCGTCGACAGCTGGCCCGAGGAGTGCGACGACTCGGCGGCCCGCCGCGACTGGGGCTGGACGCCGACCTACACGTTCGAGACGGCGTTCGAGCAGTACCTGCTGCCGAAGGTGCGGGCCCGCTACGCAGGCGCCATGGCCTGAACGCACGCCGGAAGTACCCTTCCCGGGATGACGACCCTCGCCGAGCGCGGCTTCGAGACGCGCACCGACCGGATCCTCTCCTCGCTCAAGGAGAGCGGACAGCTGAAGCACCTGCAGACGATCGAGGGCCCGATGGGCGCCTCGGTGAGGCTGCGCGGCTACGGCGAGGTGGCATGCTTCTGCTCGAACAACTACCTCGGCCTCGCCGACCACCCGGAGGTGGTGGAGGCCGGGATCGCCGGGCTGCGCCGCTACGGCGCGGGCACCGCGAGCGTGCGCTTCATCTGCGGCACCTTCGAGTGCCATGAGGCGCTCGAGGCGCGGATCGCCGAGCTCTACGGCGTCGAGGCCGCGTACTCGTTCACGAGCTGCTGGAACGCCAACGAGGCGATCTTCCCAACGCTCTGCGAGCCGGGCGACCTGATCATCAGCGACGAGCTGAACCACGCCTCGATCATCGACGGCATCCGGCTGGCGGCGGTGATCAAGAAGGGCTGCCACAAGGGCGTCTTCCGGCATGCCGACGTCGCCGACCTGCGCGCGAAGCTCGCCGCGGCGCGCGCGAACCCCGACGTGACGGGCGCCATCTGGGTGGTGACCGACGGCGTCTTCTCGATGGAAGGCGACATCGGCGACCTGCCCGCGCTGCGCGCGGCATGCGACGAGTTCGGCGCGATCCTGGTGGTCGACGACAGCCACGGCACCGGCGTGATGGGGCGCACGGGGCGCGGCACGCACGAGCACTGGGGCATGCCGGGCACGGCGATCGACTACTTCACCGGGACGCTCGGCAAGGCCCTCGGCGGCGCGGCCGGCGGCTACGTGGTGGGCTCGCGCCGGGCGGTCGACCTCCTGGTGCAGCGCGGGCGCCCGACGCTCTTCTCGAACGCGCTGCCGGCCACGGTCGCGTGCAGCGCCACCAAGGCCATCGAGATCCTGATGCGCGAGCCGCAGCGCGTCCAGAAGCTGCGCGACAACGTGGCCTACGCACGGAAGGTGATCCGCGAGGCCGGGTTCGACGTCCTGGAGAGCCCGACCGCGATCTGCCCGATCATCGTGCACGACACCGCGAAGGCGATCGCGATGTCGCGGCGGCTCCTCGAGCTCGGGGTGTTCGTGATCGGCTTCGGCTTCCCGGTGGTGCCCGAGGGCCACGCGCGCCTGCGCTGCCAGGTGAGCGCGGCGCACGAGAAGCACCATCTCGATGCGTTCGCGGAGGCACTGCGCACGCTGCGGCGGGAGTTCAAGTGATCTACCAGCGGGTGTACGACAAGGCCCTCGCGCAGGCGAGCTACCTCGTCGGCTGCCCGGAGTCGCGCGAGGCGGTCCTCTTCGACCCCGAGCGCGACATCGACCGCTACGAGCGCGAGGCCGCGTCGCTCGGGCTGCGCATCGTGGCCGTGGCCGAGACCCACCACCACGCCGACTTCGTGAGCGGCATGCGTGCCTTCGCGGCGTCGCGGCCGGTCGAGGTGATGCTGAGCGGGATGGGCGAGCCGCCCTCGTGGATCTCCGAGGGGCCGTTCCACGCCGGCGCGCGCGTGCGGCTCCTGAAGGACGGCGAGGAGTTCCGGATCGGCTCGCTGCGCTTCCGCACGCGCCACACGCCCGGGCACACGCGCGAGGCGCTGAGCTTCGAGTTCGTCGGGGAGCAGGGCTTCCCGATCGCGCTCTTCTCCGGGGACTTCCTGTTCGCCGGGGACATCGGGCGGCCGGACCTCGGGTTCCTCGCGACCGGCGGCATGACCGTGGAGGAGAGCGCCGAGGCGCTCCGGCGCAGCCTCGCGCTCCTCGACGACATGCCGGACGCGACGGTCGTGCTGCCCGGCCACGGCGCCGGCAGCGCCTGCGGCAAGATGATCTGCAGGCTGCCGGAGACGACCGTCGGCATCGAGCGCGTGATCAACCGGCCGCTTCGCTCGAAGGACGACGGGCCTCGGTTCATGGAAGGTCTCCTTCGTGACCAGCCCGACCCGCCGCCCTACTTCGGGCGCGTCAAGAAGGCGAACGAACGCGGCCCGGAGGTGCACGACCGCGTGCCGAGCCCGCCGCGCCTCGGGCCGGAAGCGTTCCTGGAGGCTTCGCGGGGCCTGAACCGCGTCACCATCGACACCCGGGAGTGGGGCGAGTGGCTCGACGGCCACCTGCCGGGGTCGATCTTCAGCATGCTCGACCAGTACTTCGGGCCGACGGTGGCCAACTACGTCGAGCCCGGCGACGAGGTGCTCCTGGTGTGCGAGCCCGAGGCGGTCGACCACGCGGTGCGCGTCCTCTACCGAGTGGGGATCGACGCCTTCGCGGGGTGGATCGCGCCGCGCGAGTTCGCGCAGATCGACGAGGACGCCTTCGAGCCCGCCGGCTGCGAGGAGATCTGGCCGCGCGAGGCGCACCGGCGGATCTCCGGGGGCCATGCCGACGTGCTCGACGTGCGCTCCAAGGCCGAGTACCGCGCCGGCCACGTGGACGGCGCCGCAAACATCCCGTTCATCCAGCTCGCCGACCGGTGGCGCGAGCTCGATGCGTCGCGCCCGCTCGTCGTCTACTGCCGCAGCGGCAACCGCAGCGCCCGCGCGTGCGCGTACCTGCGCCGGCGCGGCCTCTGCGTGGCGAACCTTCGCGGCGGCTACTGGCCCTACGTCGGGCGCGGCTTCTGATCCGCGGCGCGCTCAGCGCACGCTCAGGGTGGGCTGCACGAACCCGCCGAGGGCCTGCACGCTCACCTGCGAGGCGAGGCGCTGGCACAGCCCGTCGAGGTCACGGCCGAGGGCCGGCACCGACCAGTTGGCGAGCGGGGTGCCCGCGTCGGTGTTCGCGCGCAGCTGCATGTGGATCGGGAGTCCCCCCAGGAACGGCAGGCCCATCTCCTGCGCCATCACCTGCGCGCCGCCGCGGCCGAAGAGGTCGTATTCCTTGCCGTCGTCGCCCACGAAGTGGCTCATGTTCTCGACGACGCCGAGGATCGGGATCCCCAGCTGCTGGAACATGCGCACCGCGCGGCGCGCGTCGTCCTGGGCGATGCGCTGCGGCGTGCACACCACCACCGCGCCCGTGAGCGGCAGCAGCTGGCTCATGGTGAGCGGCACGTCGCCGGTGCCGGGGGGCAGGTCGATGATCAGGTAGTCGAGCGCGCCCCAGTCGGTCTGCAGCGCCAGCTGCTTGAACGCGCCGTGCGCCATCGGCCCGCGCCAGACGAGGGCCTTCTCGGGCTCGACCAGCTTCCCGAGGGTCATGGCCTTGATGCCGTGCACCTCGAAGGGGAGCAGCATGTTGCCGCGTGCCGCGGTCGGCACGTCGGCGAGGCCGAGGACGGTGGGGACGCTGGGGCCGTAGATGTCGCCGTCGAGGAGGCCCACCTTCGCGCCGAAGCGCGCGAGGCCGACCGCGAGGTTCGCGCTCACGGTGCTCTTGCCGACGCCGCCCTTGCCGGCGCCGACCGCGATGATGTTCTTCACCATCGGCAGGGGGTTGGCGCCGTCGCGGGTGCGCTCGTTGGCGGTGCGCACGTCGGCGGTGAACTCGATCTCCAGCTTGCCGAGGGGCTCGCCGGTCTCGATGGCCTTCTCGCGGATCGCGGCGTCGATGTCCCCGCGGATCTTGTCCTTCATGGGGCAGGCCGGGGTGGTCAGCTCGATGACCAGGCGGACGTCGTTTCCGGACTGCACCACGTCCTTGACCATGCCCAGGGTGACGAGGTCCTTCTTCAGGTCCGGGTCCTGGACCGTCCGGAGGGCGTCGTGGAGGTGCTTGGAGGTGAGTGCCATGGCGTGGGGAAGGGGGAAGATGGTATCCCGGTGGGGCAATCCGGCCCGGCCGACCGCCGTTATGCCCCCAGAAGGAGCCACGACCCATGATGACCGCCGCCCGCCCCGCCGTCCTCGCCGCCGCCAGCCTGCTGACCGCCGCAATCGCCCTCGCCGACGACGCGAAGGCGCCGCCCCTCGGCGGCCCGCCGGTCGCCAGGGACGCGGACGCCGGTAAGGACGGCTTCGGCATGGAAGGCGGGCCGAAGGGCCGCGAGCGGCCGATGCAGGCGATGCTTGCCGAGCGCCGCAACGGCGAGATGTGGCGGCGCGCGTTCGAGGAGGTGATGCCGACGCTGTCGCAGGAGGTGCAGGCCGAGGTCCGCGCGATCCGTGCCGACTTCGACCAGCGCCAGCGCGCCTGGCGCGAGGCGAACGGGCCGAAGCTGAAGGAGCTCGAGGAGAAGGTGCGCGCGCGCCGCGAGGCGATGCAGGACGGTGGCGACGCCGACGGCAAGCCTGCCGCGCCCGGGAAGCCCGATCCGGCGGTCGTCGAGGAGATGCAGAAGCTGCGCGCCTCCGCGCCGAAGGCCGAGGAGACGCAGGCGAAGGTCTGGGCGCTCCTCACCCCGGAGCAGCAGGCGGCCTTCAAGGCGCGCTACGACGCGCTCCAGGCAGAGGCACAGAAGCGCCGCGGGCAGCGCAAGGGCCCCGAGCAGGCGAAGGAACCCGGCCCGATGGAGCCGGACCCGATGCTCCCCGGCGGAGAGAAGCCGGCGAAGCGTCCAGGTTCCGGCAAGCCCTTCAACTTCGAGGATGCGCCTGCGGGCGGCGGCGACGCGCCGAAGGGCAAGTGACCGTCAGCTGCCGCCGACGACCACCACGTCGTCGTAGCGCTCGACGATCTTCGGGCCATCGGGGTTGAAGTTGTTGGCGCTGCTGACGATGTCCGAGATCGGCTGGCCGGCGCTGTTTCGCACCTGGTCACGCGAGAAGTAGACGCCGTCGGGGCCGGGGCTCACCAGGAAGTACTTGCCGCGCGCGGTGCCGGCCCAGACGCGTTCGGCATCGTTCACGGCGGTGCCCGACTGCGCGTTGAGCGCGGCGTGGCGGATCAGCTGGCCGAAGGTGAGGTTGCGGGCGACGGCGCCGTTCTGGCCGCCGGCGCTGGTGGTGAGGAGCACGCTGCCCTTGGCGGCGTCGGTCTGGTCGAGGCCGACGTCGCCGAGGCCGGTGGACGTGACGTAGCCGAGGAGGCCCGTGCGCTCGAACTGGCCCTTGGGCGTGCCGGTCGCGTTGGCGTTCCGGGGGACGAGCGGACCGACCGTGCGCTGCTGCTTCACGAAGGCGATCGGCGCGCCCCACGCATCGAGCAGGTCCGGGACGTCGGTGTTCGTGTCGATGCCGGCCCCGTACAGCTGGCCCTGCGCGCGGCCGAACTCGCGGCCCTTCGGGGCATAGAAGGCGTCGTACTTTCGGCCGTTCTTGAAGGGGCCTTCGCCCATCCGCGCCACGTTCACCCGGATCTGGAAGGCCGGGATCGTGCCGACGGCGGGGAAGTTGTAGTCCACGCCGCCGAAGTTCGCGTAGTCGGGGTCGGTCGGGATGCGCGCGCCGCCCATGAGGGCGAGCAGGGCGTTCTCGGCGGCGGTGAATCGCGGGAGCTGGCTGTCGCCGTCGAGCCCGGCGTACAGCACCTCGTCGGGGATCGCCGCCGGGTACTCGCCGAATTCCTGGAAGTAGGCGTCGCAGGCCTTGGCGAACTCCTGCATCGTGCCCTGCGTGGCGGTCGACTTGCTGCGCGCGATGACCTTGCCGAGGGCCGGCAGCAGCAGGCCGATCAAGAGGCCGATGATCCCGATCACCACCAGGAGCTCGACGAGCGTGAAGCCACGGGCGACGGGGCGGCCGGCGGGCGCCGCGGTGGGGGCGGTGGGGTCGTTCATTGGATCTCCGGAGGATGATACGGACACGGTGGGCCGATCCGTTGCGCGCTCACCCGGGTTCGACGCCGCCGACCTGCCGCAGAGCCTCGTAGACGCCGCAGGCGGCGGCGGTCGCGAGGTTCAGGCTGCGTGCTCGCGGGTCGGCACGCATGGGGAGCGTGATCGCGTGGTCGGCGCCGTAGGTGGCCGCGACCCACGCATGCACCTCGTCGGGCACGCCGCCCTGTTCCTGGCCGAAGAGCAGGTGGTCGCCGGGCTCGAAGCATGCGTCCCAGTGCGGGCGCGCGCTGCGGGTCGTGTAGAGCCAGAGGCGTCGCGGGCGCTCGTCGGCGAGGTAGCGCTCCCACGAGGCGTGCTCGCGGCAGTCCACGTGCTCCCAGTAGTCGAGACCCGCGCGGCGGCGCGCCTTCTCGCCCATGTCGAAGCCGATCGGGTGCACGACGTGCAGGCGGCAGCCGGTGGCCATGCAGGTGCGGCCGATGTTCCCGGTGTTGTTGGGGATCTGCGGCCGGAACAGCACCACGTGCAGGCGGGGCTCGCGCGGGTCGGCGGGCATCGGGCCCCCGGTATACTTCGCGCCCATGTGGCCCGTCCTCTTCGCCAACGCAGCGTGGGTGGTCTTCCTCGCGATCTGGGCACTCGTCTACTTCGCCGGCGCGAAGGGCGAGCAGGACTCGGCGCGCGGGAAGTGACCGCGCGCGGGCGGCCCGCACTGCCCCAGTAGCTCAGTTGGATAGAGCACCGGTTTCCTAAACTGGAGGTCGCGCGTTCGAGCCGCGCCTGGGGCGTTCGCGCGTCTCAGAGCTCCGACAGCCGCCGCGGGTGTGCGCCGAGCCAGCGAAGGCCGGCGTCGAGCCGCTCGCCGAGCAGGGCGGTGACCGTCCGGAGGTTGCGCAGGAACGCGTCCTGCACGGGCTCGGGGTGGTCGACGAGGTCGGTGACCGCCTTCACGGCGACGAAGGGCACGCCGGCCAGCGCGCAGACCTGCGCGATGGAGCAGGCCTCCATGTCCTTGGCGCAGACCCGCTCGCGGGCGAAGAACTCGAGCTCGCCGGGCAGGACGTCGAGGCTGTTGCCGGTGCTCACCACGCCGGGGCGGGCGCCGATCGCGGCGGCGAGGTTCGGCGCGTGCGCGGACGGCCAGCGGCCGGCCGCCTGCAGCGCAAAGCGGTCGAGCGGGATGCGGCGGTCGTGGAAGAGCAGGTCGCCTTGCGAGAGGTAGATGGTGCCGACCGTGGCGCCGCGCGCCTCGAAGCCGCCGCAGGTGCCGGCGTTCAGGACGAGGTCCGGCGCGAACGAGCGGATCGAGGTCCAGGCGGCGAGCGTCGCGGCGTCGGTGCCGACGCGGTCGGATCCGCAGCGGAGGTCGCGGCCGTTGGCGACCACGGTGACCTCGACGGTGCCGACCCGTCCCGCCCAGTGGCGCTGGGGCAGCCGGTGCTCGGGCGAGGGCACCTCCGGGAAGCGCAGGCGCTCGACGAGGGGCAGGGCCTCGTCGAGGAGCGCGAACAGCACGAGAACGCGCTCGATCGTGGTCTGCGGGGAATCGGGGTCGGGTGAGGTGTGCATGGGGCGTCCGGGACGGTCGCGAACGACGACGCCCGCGCGGGGCGCGGGCGTCTGGAGAGTGAAGTGCCGATGGGCGGAGTCGAACCGCCGACCTAGGGTTTATGAATCCCTCGCTCTAACCATCTGAGCTACATCGGCATGCGCCGCAGGGCGGATCGCGGATGATAGCGCCAGCCGGGAAGGCGCCCTCAGGCGCCGACCGCGGCCCCGGACCCGTTGGCCGCGCGCACCCAGCGCTTGCCGAGCGCCGAGGCCGCGAAGTCCGGCTCGCGCCGCGCGATGGCCGCGGCGATCAGGCCCATGAACATCGGCTGCGGGTCGAGCGGGCGGCTCGTGAGCTCGGGGTGGAACTGCGCCCCGATGAAGAAGGGGTGCGTGGCCACGGGCAGCTCGAGCACCTGCATGATCGGGTGGTTCGGGTGCCGTCCGCTGAAGACGAGGCCACCGGCCGTGAGCGCATCGATCATTCGCGGGTCGACCTCGTAGCGGTGGCGGAAGCGCTCGCGCACCGACGCCTTCCCGCCGTAGAGCATGCTCGCGAGGGTGCCTGGCTCGATCTGCACGTCCTGCGCGCCGAGGCGCATGGTGCCTCCCATGATGCCCTCGATGCGCTTCTGGTCCGGGAGCTCGCTGATCACGGGGCGCGGCGTGGCCGGGTCGAACTCCGCGCTGTGCGCGTCCTTCCAGCCGAGGACGTTGCGCGCGTGCTCGATGACCGCCACCTGGAAGCCGAGGCAGATCCCGAGGAACGGGATGCGCTCCAGGCGCGCGGCCTGCACGCAGAGGATCTTGCCCTCGACTCCGCGCATGCCGAAGCCGCCGGGGACGATCGCCGCGTCGAAGCGCGAGACCAGCTCCCGGGCGCGCGCCAGCGCCTGCACGTCGCTCGTGTCGAGCCACTCCACCTGGACGTCGGCGCCGAGCTCGGTGGCGCAGTGCTCGATGGCCTTGTCGATGCTCGCGTAGGCGTCGCGGAGGCTCGCGTACTTGCCGAGCACCCCGAGGCGCACCACGTGCGTGCGCGGGGCGAGCATCCGCTGCGTGAAGGCGCTCCAGCGCACGCGCTCTCGGTCCTCCTGCACGGTGTTCACGCGGTCGTGCAGCTCCAGGATCGAGAGGATCTCGCGGTCGAGGCCCGCCTCGCGCATGGCGTCCGGGATCGAGTAGATGCTCGCGCGGTCGTGCATCGAGAAGATGCGCCGCATCGGGACGTTCGAGAACATCGCGATCTTCTGCATCACCTTCTCGTTCACCGGGTTCTTGGCCCGGCAGGCGATGAGCTGCGGCTGGACGCCGGCTTCCATCAGGCGCTTGATGCCCAGCTGCGCGGCCTTCGACTTCTGCTCGCCGAGGATGGTGGGCTCCAGGATGTAGGTGAGCGCCACGAAGCAGCAGTTCTCCGGTCCCTCCTCGAAGGCCAGCTCGCGCAGCGCCTCGATGTAGAAGCCGTTCTCGTAGTCGCCGGCGGTGCCGCCCACCTCGACGAACACCACGTCGCAGGGCTTGCCGTCGTTGCCGGTCATCGCCAGCTGCCGCAGGCGCATCTTCACCGCGCCGGTGACGTGCGGGATCATCTGCACGTCGCGGCCGAGGTAGCCGCCGCGGCGCTCGCGCTCCAGGATCTCGGTGTAGATCTGGCCGGCGGTGACGAAGTTGCGGCGGCTCAGGTCCTGGTTCAGGACACGCTCGTACGTGCCGAGGTCCATGTCGGTCTCCAGGCCGTCCTGGAGCACGAACACCTCGCCGTGGCGGTAGGGGTTCAGCGTGCCGCTGTCGATGTTCAGGTAGCCCTCCATCTTGATGGGGGCGACGGAGAGTCCCTTGTCCTTGAGGAGCTTGGCCAGCGAGCTGGAGAAGATCCCCTTGCCGAGGCCGCTCATCACGGTGCCGATGACGACGACGTACTTCGTCCGCCCGGGCTGGTAGCCGCGGGGCGAGGGGCTGAAGGCCTCGTTTGATTCGTCGGAAGCCCCGAACTGCGCCAGGAAGCCGGCAGTGGCGGGGTCGGGGTTCGGGTCGAGCAGGCGGGAAGGCGCGCCGTGTCCGTCCGTGAGGGGCATGGCATACGGTAGCACGGGCCCGCGGCACGGCACAAGACGCGGTTTCCCCGCGGGTTCCGCGCGGGTTGCGCGCGCGTGCGGTACGGTTTTGGCAGTGGCACTCCCCTCCGCGCCGAACCGCCGCCTCGTCGCACTTCTTGCCGCCTCGGTGGCCGCGGTCCCCGCGCTGCCCGGATGGGCCGAGGAGCTGGAGTGCGGATGCCTCGCGCACCGGCTCGAGCGCGCCGAGCGCCGTCCGCCGGGCGAGGGGCGGGGCGGGGCGTTCGACGCCGCCACCGGCCGGGACCACCGGAACTTCCCGCCGGACCCGCTCGTCGACTACCGGTCGATGCGCCTGGCGCTGCGCTTCGAGCGGCTCGAGGACCGCCGCTTCGACGCCACGCAGCGTCTGGAGATCGCGCCGATCGGCGTACCCGTGCCGGCGCTGGTGCTCCAGGCCGATGGCCTGGCCGTGTCGCGCATCACGCTCGACGGCACGCCGGTCGAGTGGACGCACGACGGCGCGACGCTCTCGATCCGCTTTCCCCAACCCCTGGTGCGTGCGACGGGCGGCGCCGCGCGCACCCACGTGCTGGAGATCGACTACTCGGGCGACCGCCCGGTCGACGGCCTGACCTTCAGCCCGGCGACGCCCGAGCTTCCCGGCATCGCGCCGGCCCGCGGGCCCGAGGTGCACACGCAGGGGCAGACCGAGACCAACCACTTCTGGTTCCCGATCCACGACTTCCCCAACGTGCGCATGCCCACCGAACTGGTGGTCGACGTGCCCGCGGGACTGCAGGCCAGCGCCAACGGAAGGCTGGTCGGCCAGCGGACCGAGGGCGGGCGGAGCACCTGGCACTGGCACCAGGAGCAGTCGCACGTGCCGTACCTGGTGTCGCTCGTGATCGGCGACTTCGAGCGCGTGGAGCTCGCGAACCCGCTGAGCAAGGTGCCGATGGCCGTGTGGGCCCCGAAGGGCCGCGGCGACGACGCGAAGCTGACCTACGCAAGCACCGACCGCATGATGCAGGTGTTCGCCGACCGCTTCGGCGTGCCGTACCCGTGGGCGCGGTACGACCAGCTGATCGTGCGCAACTTCGGCGCGGGCGGCATGGAGAACACCACCGTCACCACCATGCAGCCGACCGCGGTGTTCGACGAGGTGGCCATCGCCGAGGGAGACCTCGACGGCCTGATCAGCCACGAGCTCTGCCACCAGTGGACGGGCGACTACCTCACCTGCCGCAGCTGGGAGCACATCTGGCTGAACGAGGGCTGGGCGACGTACGGCACCGCGCTCTGGTTCGAGGAGCGCGACGGCCCGGACGGCTACTGGGACAGCGTGCTCGGGAACGCCGCCGTGGCCGAGCGCGACGTGGCCGACGCCCCGCAGCCGATGTGCAGCCCGGTGTACGCATCGGCAGGCGAGACGTTCCGCCGGCCGGCGAACCCGTACCCGAAGGGCGCTTCGGTCCTGCACATGCTGCGCCGGATGCTGGGCGACGAGGTGTTCTTCGCCGGCGTGCGCCGCTACATGCACGAGCGGCCGCTGGGGCTCGTCGAGACGATCGACTTCCGCCGCGCGCTCGAGGCCGAGAGCGGCCTGAACCTCGAGTGGTTCTTCGACCAGTGGTGCTACCGGCCGGGCTCCCCGCGCGTGAAGGTGACGCTTGCCTACGACGCCGCCACCCGCACGCTGCGCGCGAGCGCCGAGCAGCGGCAGCCGATCGCCGAGCGCACGCCGGCCATGCGGATCTCGCTGCCGGTCTGGGTGCGGACGCCGGCGGGCGACGTGGTGGTGCCGCTTGAGATGCGCGACCGCACGGCGACGGTCACCGCGACGCTGCCCGCCGCGCCGTCCGCCGCGTGGGTGGACCCGTGGCTCGAGGCGCTCAAGGTGCTTGAGGTCGAGCAGCCGGAGTCGTGGACGCTGGGCGCGCTGCGCGAGGCGCCCACGATTGCCGCCCGCCGGCAGGCGCTGAAGGCGCTGGGGCGCACCGAGACCCCGGCGGCACGCACGGCGGTGCTCGAGACCGCGCGCGACGACCGGCTGCGGCACACGCTGCGCGCCGATGCGGTGCGCGCGCTGGCGGGCTGGAAGAGCCCCGAGGCGCAGGCGGGGATCCTGGCGCTCGCGCGTTCGGAGGTGGCCGACCCGCGCGTGCGGACGGCGATCGTCGCGGCACTCGCGTCGTGCCCGAAGGACGAGGCCGTCGAGATCGCCCGCGCGGTGCTGTCGCCGCCCGGTGGCGCGGCGCCCGTGCGCAGCTACACCGTGCGCGCCGAGGCGATCGACGTCCTGCGCGCGCACGAGTCGCGCGGGGACATCGAGCTGGTGCGCGCGCAGCTGGCGGTCCCGAGCCATGCGGACGCGATCCGCCGCGCGGCGATCGCGTACCTGGCGAAGTTCGGCGATGCGTCGGACCTGCCGCGGGTGCAGGCGCTGGCCGCGCTTGGCGTCCCGGACCGCCTGCGGCCCGCGGCGATGGATGCGATGGCCGCGATCGGCGCGCGCGTCGGCGAGTCCGAGCGCGCCGGGGCGGTGGCGTTCCTGGTGGCGGCGCTCGACGACCCCGAGGAGGGTCCGGCGCGGGCAGCCGGCAGCGCGCTGGCCGAGCTGAAGGCGAAGGACGGCCTGGAGCGGATGCGCGCGATGGCGGCACACGACCGCGACCCGGCGCGCCGGCGCCGCGCGGAGGAGTGGGTGAAGCGGATTGCGGGCTGAGCGGCGGCCCGGCGACGGGTCAGCCGCCGGCCGTGCCTGCCTGAACGCGGCGGACGAACTCCGCGTACTGCTCGGGCGTGTCGATCCCGGTGAAGTGCGCCTCGCCCTCGGCGCAGAGGATCGGGTGCCCGTGCTCGAGGGCGCGCAGCTGCTCGAGGCTCTCGGTGCGCTCGAGCGGCGTGGGGGCCAGCCGCACGAAGACGTCGAGGAACGACCGCCGGTAGGCGTAGAGCCCGACGTGCTTGCGCGGGGCCGCGGCGCCGGGCGCGCGGTCGCGGTCGAAGGGCACGAGGCTGCGGCTGAAGTAGAGCGCACGGCCGTCGACCGCGGTGACGCACTTCACGATGTTCGGGTTGGCGGGGTCCTCGCCCGGCGCGAAGGGCGAGACGAGGGTCGCCATCGGCATGTCCGGCCGCGCTGCCAGGGCCTCGACAGTGCGGTCCACCAGCGCGGGCTCGATCTGCGGCTCGTCGCCCTGGACGTTGACGATGAGCTCCTCGTCGAGCGTCCGTGCCACCTCGGCGACGCGGCTCGTGCCGTTGGGGTGCGCCGGGTCGGTCATGCGCGCCTCGAAGCCGGCGGCGCGCACGGCATCCACGATGCGCGCGTCGTCGGTGGCCACCAGGATGCGCCCGACCGACTGGCAGCGGGCCACGCGCTCGAGCACGTGGACGATCATCGGCTTCCCCGTGAGGTCGGCGAGCGGCTTGCCCGGGAAGCGGGTGCTCGCCATGCGGGCGGGGATGACGGCGGCCGCTCGCATGGTCACTTGGGGTCCCCTCCGGCGGAGGGCTTCGGGGCGAGGGCGGCGCGCGCCGCCGCGCGGGCGCGATCCGGGTACTGGTCGCCGAAGGCGTAGACGTTGTGCGTCGCGTCGCGCTGCAGGCCACGGTCGAGCGGGTGCAGGCCGTGGCCGAGGGTCAGCAGCACGTCGGTGCTCGCCCACGGGTCGTCGCGGAAGTAGCTGTGGCCGAGCCAGCTTCCCAGGCGCTGTTCGGCGTGCGAGACGTCGACCAGGTCGACGTTGGCGTTGTCCTCCAGGAACCCGACCTGCGCCGGCGTCAGCGTGTCGAGGGGGCGGCCCAGGCGCGCGAACCCGGAGATCCACGAGGAGATGTCGAGGGCCTTGTCGCGGCTGCTCACGTAGATGGTGACGCGTTCCGGAAGTTCCGTGGCTCCGTCCGAGACTGCATCGCGGAAGTCGCCGAGGTCCATGTCCGGGGCCACCAGCACGAGGCGCCCGAGGCGCAGCGCACGGCGCGCGTCGTCCGCGCCCTCGTGGGCGCGCATCAGCCGCAGCTGCTGGATCGCCTGCACGGCGATCGGGGCTCCGGCGCTGTGGGCGATCACGTGGATGGCGCGCGCCCGGGTCCGGGAGCCGATCAGCGAGACCAGCTGCCGGAAGCTGCGTGTGGACGCGCCGGCGGCGGCCTTGTCGATGTCGTAGTCGAAGACGCTGCCGCGCGACGGCCACTCGAACGTCATCACCGCGCCGTCGCGTCCGAGGTAGTGGAAGAGGCCGGCCGCCAGCGCGGCGTTGTCCGGCACCGTCGTGTTGAAGCCGTGCACGAAGACGTAGACGTTGCCGGAGGTTCCCTTGGCGAGCTCCGCGTCGATCGCCTCGGCGAACCGGCCCATGACCTTCTCGTCGAGCCCGGGCGAGGGGTCGAGCTTCGCGGGCCCCGCCCAGAGCGGACCGTAGTCGGTGAGCGAGCGAAGCGTCATCGCCGGCCCGTCCGTGCGCCCGGGCTGGCGCGACGTCTCCAGCAGTGCGTCCCAGGTCTCACCGGAATCCCCGACGCCGACGGTCAGCTCGCAGAGGCGGAGGGTGCTGGTGTTGCGCTTCGTGTTGAAGTACCGGGCGGGCGGGGCCCCGGGATCCACGCCGCGCGTCGAGGCGCAGAAGACGGTGACGGGCGGCGTCCGCGACGGCGCGGGCGTGGCGGCGAACGGGTCGGCGCCCCCGGCGTCGAATCCGACGGGCGTCGGCATCAGGACGGTGGCGCAGCCGGCGAGCGGGGCGGCCACGATCGCGCAGAGCAGCGCGGCGGCCGCCGCGGCGGCCAGGCGCGGGGCGCTCGGCGCTCGGCCGGTCATCCGAGCGTTCGGACCAGCTCGTCCACTTCCTTGCGGCGCATGCGCACGTCCCGGAAGGCGATGTTCTTGCGCACGATGGCGCTGCAGAGCTCCGCGGCTTCCTTGGCGTGGGCGCCCGACTTCTCGAGCTTGGCAAGCTCGATGAGGGAGAGCATGAGGTCGTACTTGATCTCGAGCTCGCGCTCGGACTGCGTGGCGTCGAGCGCGGCGAGGGCTTCCTTGAACTCGCCCACCGCCTCGGAGTGCCAGCCTTCCTTCGCGAAGCACTTGCCGAGCATCCACGCGCTGTTGACGCGCAGCTTCGGGTCGTCCTTCGCCGCCTGGAACGCGGCCATCGCGTCCTCGTAGCGGCCGAGCTCGTACTCCACGCGGCCGAGGTCGGCCTTCATGTCGCGGTTGGTGGGGTACTTGCCGACGCGCTCGCGGTAGATGGTGCCCTCGAGCTCCAGGAGCTCCATGCGCGCCTTGTCGGCGGCGGCCTGCAGCGACGGGTTGTCGGGTGCCTGCTCGAGCTGCTCGGTCGCCGCCCGCGAGGCGCGGCGCAGCTGGGCGATGCGCAGGTCGTCGGCGTTCAGCTTGAAGCGGTACTCGTTGAGCTCGCGGAAGCCGGCCATGTAGACGGCGATGGCCTGCTGCTCGTCGTCTCCCTGGCCGCGCTTGCGCAGGAGCTGTGCGTAGCGGTTGACCGCCTCGGGGGACTTCGGGTTCTGCTCCCAGTCCTGCTTGGCCTTGTCGATGGCGGTCTCGGTGCTGCCGCCGGCGCCGGAGATGCTGTTTGCGGCCTCGAGCTGGCGCTGGCGCTCGGCGTCGCGCACCTGGCCGCGGAAGCCGCCCTCCTGGCCGTAGGTCTTCTCGTAGCCGCCCTGCTTGATGGCTCGCGCGGCCGTGAGCTGGCGCATCTCGTGCTCGAGGTTCGTGTCGGACGGGTCGAGCCGCTGGGCCTCCTCGCCGCAGGCGAACGCCTCGTCCCAGGCCTGCACCTCGGAGAAGAGCTCCATCGCCTTGAGCCAGACCTTCTTCTGCGGCTTCGCCTTCATCACCCCGCGCAGGATGTTGAGCATCTTGGGGGCGAGCCACTGGCCCACCTCGACCTGCGCGGCCTTGCCGGCGGCCTCCAGGAAGCGCAGCGCCGCGGACGCGTTGTTCAGGTCGCGCATCCACGTGTATTCCGCGACCACCATCTTGTCGATCGCGGACGGGCCGTCGATCTCCTTGATGTCCTTGCCGGTGGCGGCGCCGCCGGTTCCCACGTGGTGCTTGCACGCCACCTGGTACATGCCCTCGTGCGCCTCGACGTTCGTCGGGTCGAGCTTCAGTCCGTTGGCGTAGAGCTGCAGCGCGTACTCGAGCTGGTCGGCCTCGCCCACGGTGCGGGCGTGCTCGAAGAACTTGCGCGCCTTGTCGGGCTGCGCCTCGAACGGCTTCGCCGCATTTCCTGACTCGCCTTTGCGCCAGCCGAAGATCACGTTCCGGGCTCCTCCTGGTGTGGGGAAGTGGGGATTCCGTAGCGTAGCATCGGCCGCGATGGCCGAAGGTTCCCCGAGCGCGGCAGGCGGGCGCCCCGTCGTCCTCTTCCCCGACCCCATGCTGCGGCGCAAGGCCCAGCCCGTGCGGTCGGTGGACGCCGCGGTGCGCGAGCTGGTCGCCGACATGTTCCGGACGATGGACCTCGAGGAGGGCGCGGGCCTGGCCGCCCCGCAGTTGGGCGAGTCGGTGCGCGTGTTCGTGACCGGCACGAGCGAGCGCGACGTGCCGCGGCGCGCCTTCATCAACCCGGTGATCGTGGACGTGGGCGGCGAGCTGGAGTGGATGGAGGAGGGCTGCCTGAGCCTTCCCGGGATCCGCGGCAGCGTGCGCCGGCCGGTGACGGTCACGATCCGGGCGATGGACCTGGAGGGGCGCGAGTTCGAGGAGACCCGCAGCGACTTCGCCGCGCGCGTGTGGCAGCACGAGCTCGACCACCTCGACGGCATCCTGATCATCGACAAGATGAGCCCGATCGACCGCCTGAAGGTGCGCCGGCAGGTGAAGGACCTCAAGCTCGCGGCCGGCGGGGAGGACTGACCCGATGGCGGGGCAGGCGGGCGCGGGAGCCATGCTGCCGGAGGTCGTGTTCCTCGGCGCCGGCGCGTTCGGCGTGCCGACCCTGGAGGCGCTGGCGCGGGCCGGGCGCGTGGCGCTCGTCGTGAGCCAGCCTGACCGCGAGGCGGGGCGGGGCAAGCGCCCGACGCCGACGCCGATCAGCGAGTTCGCGCTGGCGCACGGGCTGCCGCTCCTGCGCACGGATGACTGCAACGCCCCCGAGCCGAGCGCGC
>CAYTYU010000033.1:0-19928 GCA_964440815.1 uncultured Chitinophaga sp. | reverse complement strand
GCGGTTGCGTTGGCAGCGGTGAGCTGAAGCGCGAACCATCCCCTTCGGAGCAGGGCGCAGCCCGGGCCGCATCAACCGATCTCAAAAGCGCAGAAGCCGAAGGCAATGCCTTCGGCTTCAAGCTTGAGAGCGGGTGAAGGGACTTGAACCCTCGACATCCACCTTGGCAAGGTGGCACTCTACCACTGAGTTACACCCGCAAACGTCCGGTCGGGCGCGCGACCTGCTACTTCGAACTTCGCGCGCGCCCGAACTCGGAACGTGGAATTGTAGTGCGTGGCCCGTTGCGCCGCAACCGCTTTGCCTGCTTGATAACCGGTGCGTGTCATGTCGCGTCGGTACGGCGCGCGGTGCCGGAGCGTGTCCGCGTCGCACCGAGATCACCTGGCGTCATGCTCGGCGATGATCGATAGGCCGATGTGCTATCGCTCGCTTTGAGCGATAGAATCGATCCCCATGGAACGCTGGAATTGGCAACGCGCCGACTGGCCGCGGCTGCGCTTCGACGCGGGCCTGCTTGCCGAGGCGGAGGAGCGCTTTGCGGCCGGGGCGGGGGCGCTGCTTGCGCGCCTCCGACGCGTCGACCAGTCGGACCACGAGCGGATCGCGGTGGAGCGGGTGGCCGAAGAGGCGATGACCACCTCGGCCATCGAGGGCGAGGCACTCGACCGCGCGAGCGTCCAGTCGTCGGTGCGCCGTGCGCTGAGCCTGGGGGTGCCCGATGCGCGGGCGACCGATGCCGAGCGCGGGATCGCCGAGCTGCTGGTGGACGTCTGCCGGACGTTCGTGCTGCCGCTCGACGAGCCGACGCTCCTGCGCTGGCATGCGCTCGGGATGCGCGGCCGCGCCGACCTGCCGGACGTCGGGCGCTGGCGGATGCGGCGCGAGCCGATGCAGGTGGTGGGTGGTCGCATCGACCGGCCCACCGTCCACTTCGAGGCCCCGCCCGCCACGCGCGTGCCGGCGGAGATGGCGCGCTTCATCGAGTGGTTCAACGGCGGGCTGGCACCCGCGGGCCGCGGTGCGCTGCGGCCGCTTGCGCGCGCGGGCCTGGCGCACCTCTGGTTCGAGAGCATCCATCCCTTCGCCGACGGCAACGGGCGCGTCGGCCGGGCGATCAGCGAGAAGGCGCTGGCGCAGGGCATGGAGCACCCGTCGCTCACCGCCGTGTCCCCGGTGATCGGCGCGCGCCGGGCCGAGTACTACGCCGCGCTCGCGTCGGCGAGCCGGGGCCTGGAGGCCTCCGCGTGGCTTCGGTGGTCTGCGGGCGCCGTGCTCCAGGCGCAGGCACGCGCGCAGGCCGAGGTGGAGTTCGTACTGGCGAAGGCGAAGCTCCTGGCGCGCCTCGGGCAGCAACTGAATCCGCGGCAGGAGAAGGCACTCCTGCGCATGATGGAGGGGGGCACCGCGAGCTTCGAGGGCGGGATGACCGCCGGGAAGTACGTCTCCATCACGCGCGCGAGCCCGGCCACCGCCACGCGAGACCTCTCGCAGCTGGCGGAGCTCGGGGCGCTGGCCCGCTCCGGCGAGCGCCGGCACGTGCGTTACCGCCTGGCGATGAAGGTGCCGCCCGTGACCCGGATCGAGGTCGACGCGAAGGGGCGCGTCGTGGTCCGTGCGGCCGCGGGAGCGAACCCCGCCGAGTGAAGGCCGTCACCGCGGCCCGGCGCCGCCCCACGCGCGCGACACCCGCTGCGCCACCTGCGCCCGCAGGAACGCCCCCGTGGTGACCGCTTCCGGCCGCGCGCCGGTGAGGAGCGCCAGGATGCGGAAGGTGATCCGCAGGACGGCCGCCGCCACCAGCCACACGATGATGGGGATCACCGTCACGGCGATGACGGCGAGCACCGCGGGCACCGCGAGCAGGATGGTGGTGAGGCCAAGCAGGAAGCCGTGCAGCGAGCGCAGGAACGGTTCGGTGCCACGCGGGGCGTGCGCGTGTGCGCGTGGATCATCCGCGCCCGCTGGCGCGTCATCGATCACCTCGCCGACGACGGGCTCGGCGCGGCGCACGGGGCGTGATGGGTCAACGTCGGTCATCGGGCAGTTCCTGCAAGGCGTGCGGTTTAGCATGAAGCGATGCACCTCGCCGCGCGCGTCGCCGTCCTGCTGCTTGCCGCACTGCCTGCCGTGACCGGCTGCGCCAATCACCGGCCGATCGCGGCGGTTGCCGGCGCGGAACGCGCGCTCGCGCACCACCCGGCGCACGGCATCACGAGGCCTGCCGTGGCGATCGTCTCGTCGCAGACCGGAAGTGTCGCAGCAATCGACCTGCCGTCCGAGCGCGGCGCGCAGCTGGCCTTCGAGCGACACGCCGCGCGTGCCGGCGCTGCCACGCCCGCGCCCGAGACGCGCGTCTTCGACACCGCCAGCACCGCCGACGGCGCGGCTCGCGCCTCGGCGGCCGCGCGCGCCGCGTGGGGCGCGGGGTCCGCGACCCCCGTGGTTGCGCTTGGCCTCTGCGACACGGACCTGGCGCTCGCGTCGGTACCGGCCTTCTCGAATGCGGGCGTGCCGTTCGTGGTGATCGGCGCGACGGCGCCGGACCTGCCCAAGCGCTGCGGCGAGGGCACGTTCCTTGCGTGCTTCGGCGACGACGCGCAGGGACTCGCCGCCGCGGACTTCGCGCACGCGCGGTTCGGAACGCGCCTGGTGATCGTGTTCGATTCGCGCAGCGTGTACTCGCGCACCGCGGCTGGATTCTGCCGCTCCCGATTCCTCACGCAGGGCGGCACGGTGGCGATGGAGTTCGACCTCGCCGCGACGTCCGCCATGCAGGTGGGGGCGTTCATGGCGGGGCTCCAGGACAAGGCCGACTCGATCTACG
The DNA here is from genome assembly GCA_964440815.1 of uncultured Chitinophaga sp. GTDB lineage: Bacteria > Planctomycetota > Phycisphaerae > Phycisphaerales > SM1A02 > UBA966. The sequence continues at coordinate 17,101 of CAYTYU010000033.1, read as the reverse complement.
TGGCGTGCGAGCCGGGTGACGTGGGCCCGATCCTCGCCAGCATCCGCCCGGTGCTGCCGGCGATCCCGATCATCGGGGGCGACGCGTTCGACTGCGATGCGGTGGCAATGAGTGGTCGGCAGCCGTCGAGCCGCGTGTACTTCACGACGCACGCGTGGTTCGGTACGGGCGCGTTGCCCGAGGCCGTGTCCTTCGCCGACGCCTACCGCGCGCGCTTCGGCGAGGCGCCGAGCGGCTTCGCGGCGCTCGGCTTCGATGCCGCCAACGTGGTGCTGGCTGCGCTCGACCGCGCGCATGCATCGGGGAAGGGTGGCGACCCGGCCACGGTGCGCGCCGAGATCGCCGCCACGCGCGGATTGGCGGGCGCGAGCGGCACCATCGACTTCGCGCGTGGGCCGGTGCCGGCGAAGGACGTCTGGGTGGTGGAGGTCAGCGCGGGAGCGCGCGCATTGGCGTCCCGCGTGCAGCCAGCGCGCTGACGCCCGGGCCTGCGGCCGCGGCGATGGGCTGGGCTGCTGCACGCGCGCCGCCGGGGGCAGCGTTCATAGACGTCCTATAATTACATCATTCACCTTGTTTCTGTTGGGTTCTGACCGACTTGCCGCGGTTCCTTCCATGGCGGCGGGCGGAACTGCACGCGAATCGCTTGCGCCCGGTGATTCACGCGGCATGGTTTCCTCGCCTGCGTGTTTGGAGGGACAACTGGAAAAGGGACCTGCCTGCGGGATCTTCCCAATCCCGCGTTTCTCGTTCCCTGTTTCCCGCTTGGAGTTCCCTCCCATGAAGAACACCTGCCTCGTTTCTGCCGTTGCCGCTGCGGCCATCGCCGCCGGCGCCAGCGCCGACGTGACCTACACGTTCGACTCGCTGACCCTCGACGCGCTCGAGTTCAACCAGATCTTCGGTGCCGGCACGCTCGTCGGCAGCCTGACCGGCGTGCGCGTGAACGCGACGCTGCTGGACTCGGTGCGCACCTACGCCAACGACCTCACGATCTACATCGACCTTCCGCCGATCGGCAACGGTGCGCTCCAGGTGGGCGGCTACTCGACCCTCGGGTCGACGCAGCGCTACTGGTGGACCAACGGCAACAGCGGTGACGTCGGCACCATCGTCAACAGCACGGTGACGCTGGCCACCGCCATCGGCTTCACGGGCACTGCCGCGGACCTGCCGGTCCTCCTGGGCAACGGCTTCTCCGGCGGCGGCGCCTCGGGCACCTGGTCGGGCTCGATCACGCTGATCGGCGTGAGCGTGGTGCCTGCTCCCGGCGCCATCGCGCTGCTCGGCCTCGCGGGCCTGGCGGCCAGCCGCCGTCGGCGCGCCTGACTGCGGGCCGCTGGGCCCTCGCCGGTCGTTCGAATCATGGGAACTGCGTCGCAGGACGGCCCTCGGCTGTCCTGCGGCCATTTTTGGCCAGCGATAGACTCGGTTTTCCTGCCCGACGCCGGGCCATTCCCACCATGATCCAGATGATCTTCCGCCTCGTCGCCGCCTGCTCGCTCTCGATCGCCGTCATGCCCGCCCTCGGGCAGGTGCCTGCCGAGGCAGCGCCGAAGGTGGCGGCCGATCCTGGCGCCGCGGGCGAGTCCTGGCCCCAGCAGGTCTCGGCGGGCGGCAGCAGCTACCAGGTGTTCCGCCCGCGGCTGACCGGGCTCGATGGTTCGCGCGCCTACTTCGTGGCCGAGGTGTCGATCCTCGGCGGCGGGGGCGGCGCGTCGAGGACCGGCGAGGCCACGCTCTCGGCCGACGTGATGGCGTCCGACGTGCCCGGCGAGGTCGAGGTGAACCGCTTCCGCGTCAACTCCTTCACCGTGGGCGGCGCGCCCGCGACGGCCGACGAGGTGACCGCGCTGTCCCAGGCGCTGTACCTGGTGGCGCTGACGAGCGACCGTGCGACGCTGGTTCGCTCGCTGCGGCTGGCGAATCCGCGCGCAAGCTCCACGCCCGGGCTGCGGCACGACGCGCCCGCGATCGTGGTCGCGCAGGTGCCGACGGTGCTCGTGAGCGTCGACGGCGAGCCGCGCCTGGCGCCGCTTGGCTCGACTGGGTGGTCGATGGTGCGCAACACGCCGGCGATCCTGCTGAAGTCGCCCGAAGGCGAGTGGTGCACGCGCATCTCGGGTTCATGGCGGCGGTCGAAGCAGATGGCCGGCGGCTACGCCGACGGTGCCGCGCCGCCGCCGGACGTGGTCGCGGCGATGGGGACGCAGCCGGCGATGCCTGCGGCGATCTCGACCACCAAGCCTGCGTCCGCACCGCCTGCGCCCAAGCCCGCGGACGTCATGGTGGCCACCGTGCCGACGGTGCTGGTGGCGCTCGACGGCGCTCCGCGCCTGGAGCGCGTCTCGGACGGCGTGCAGCGCGTTGCCAACACCCCGAGCACGCTGCTGACCACCGACGGGAGCGCGTTCTTCCTGCTTGCCGGCGGGAGGTGGTTCTCGACGGCGTCGCTCGGAAGCGGTGCCTGGAATGCGGTCTCGCCGGGCGACCTTCCGCCGGCGTTCGCGCAGCTGCCGTCGTCGCGTCGGATGGACGCCGTGCGGGCCGCCATCTCGGGCACGCCCGAGGCCAACGAGGCAGTGGTCGCTGCACGCGAGATCCGCACCGTGACGCTTCGGCGTGACGGCGCCGCCCCGTCCGTGAAGGTCGACGGCGACGCGGAGTGGACGCCGATCGCCTCGGGCGGCGCGGACTCGGACGTCTCGTGGCTGGTCAATGCGTCGAAGCCGACGGTTCGCGCGGGCGGGCTCGTCTACTGTTGCGACGACGGGGCGTGGTTCGAGGCGCCCAACGAGAAAGGCCCGTGGACGCTCTGCGACCGCGTGCCCGATGCCGTCTATGCCATCCCGCCGAGCTCGCCCATCTACGCGTGCACCTACGTGTGGGTGATGGGATCGACCAAGGACAGCGTGACGTTCGGCTTCTCGCCGGGCTACCTCGGCACGTACCTGCACGACGGAACCCCCGTGTACGGCACTGGGTTCTCGTATGCGCAGCCCTCGGCCGAGGGGTACGACGCGTATCCGCAGACCTACGGGAGCGATCCGTCATACGACGCGCAGAGCGGCACGTTCGCCCCGCCGTCGGCGTCCGGCGGCGACGTGCCGTACTGGGGCACGCCGGACGTCTATCCGGCCTACCTGGGCGGTGAGGGCTGGGGCGGATGGGGCTGGTGCGGCGGATGGAACCAGGCGTGGGGCTGGGGTTGGGGCGGATGGTGGGGCTGGAACCACTGGCCGTGGTGGATGAACCACTGGCACCCGTACTACGACCGCTGGAATGGCCTGCACCACGAATGGCAGCGCGCCAACGCGCGCGACGCAGGGCAGCGGCTGGCGCAGCACGGCAAGGCCGTCGATGCCCGCACGTGGGCCGCGCCGCGCGGCGAGATGGCCGATGCCGGGCGCGCCGAGATGCGCCAGGCGACCGCCGGTGCCGCGGCACCGCGGCGCGACGCGTCCGAGGCCGCCGCGCGCGAGAACGAGCAGGCGATGCAGCGGCGCTTCGAGGGCGCCGCGCAGGATGCGCCCGCGGCGTTCCGCGGCCCCGGCAACGAGTACGGCGGCTACGACGCGTCCGCGTACCGGCCGTGGACCGGCACCGGGTCGATGTACGGCGGCAACTGGGGCTACGAGCCGCTTGCGCGGCCGAACGGGTTCCACCCGCCGCAGCAGTTCGCGGCACCGGGCGCGTACTGGGGCACGAGCCGAGGCGTGAACGCGGGGCCATACGCCACGCCCGCCGGCTACGGCGCACACGGCGGCTGGGGCACCTACGACCACTGGGCCGGCGAGGGCATCAGCGGCACGCAGTGGGGTCGGTGACGCGACGGCGCCCAGAAATAGGGACAGGGGTTCCTGGCACCTATTTATCTTCTGGTGCGATGCCGAAGCCTTCGCGGTTGGGGTAGGCGGGCCGGGCCGGGTGCTTCACGGGGTTGCGCTCGAGCTCGGCGAGCAGCAGCTCAACTGCCTTGTCGAGCTGCGGGTCGACGCCGCCCTGGTGCGGGCCGCCCTTCATCACGCCGGGATCGTCGAGCACCTCGAAGTCGGGGTCGACGCCATGGCCCTCGATGCCCCACGTGCCGTCCTTCTCGTAGAAGGCGAACACCGGCACCCGCACGCCTGAGCCGTCGATCATGCCGGGGTTGCCGCTGATGCCGACGAGGCCGCCCCACGTGCGCGTGCCGACGAGCGGCCCGAGCTTGTTGTGTCGGAAGAGCCACGGGAACATGTCGCCGCCCGAGCCGGCAAGCCCGTTGATGAGCATCGCCTTCGGACCGACGTGGCTGTCGGGTGGCCAGATCCAGTCCGCCTGGTCGCGCCGCGCCCAGTAGTTGGTCACCGGGCGGTTCAGCATCTCGATGAACCGCGTCGGGATCTGCCCGCCGCCGTTCCACCGGTCGTCGACGATCATCGCCTGCTTGAAGCGCTCGCCCTGGAACTGCCGCACGAGGTCTGACTGCCCGTCGATGCCGGTGTTGGGCACGTAGACGTACCCCACCTTGCCGCCGGACTTCTCCGCCACGTAGCGGCGGTTCGCCTCGATCCAGTCGCGGTAGCGGAGGTTCTCCTCGCCGGCCATCGGCTTGACCACCACCTCGCGGACCTGGTCGTCGATCGCGGGGTTGGGCCCCACGGTGAGCGACACGGTCCGCCCGGCAAGGCCGAGGAATGCGGCCCACGGGTCCTTGGACGCGTCCACCGGGATGCCGTTGACCGCGAGCAGGTGCTCGCCCTCCTTCACGCCGACCCCGAGGTCCTGCAGCGGGTTGCGCGCATCCGCGTCCCACGGCGCGCCGGCCACCACGTGGCGGAACCGGTAGACCTTCTTGCCGTCGGGGCCGATCGCGGTGTCCCAGTCGACGCCGAGCATGCCGACGTTCACCGATGGCCCGCCGCCCGAGTCGCGCCCGTTGTAGTAGGCGTGCCCGACGTTCAGCTCGCTGATCATCTCGCTGATGATGTAGCCCACGTCCTCGCGGGTGTTGGCGTCGTCGACCATCGCCTGGTAGCGGTCGCCGACGGCCTTCCAGTCCACGCCGTGCATGTAGGGGTCGTAGAAGTAGTCGCGGAAGATGCGCCAGGCGTCGCGCACCACCTGCTTCCACTCGCGGCGGGGATCGATCTGCGCCATCATCGGCTGCGTGACGATCGCCTTGCCCGAGGCGCCGGCCGACGCGTCCAGGATCTGGAGCCCTGCAAGCATCTTCTTGCCGTCAGCCGTGAGCTGGAAGCCCATGCCGTCGGTGACCTTCTTCACCTCGCGCTTCTTGTCCTTGATGTCGAAGACCTTGACCTGGCCGCCCTGGTTGAAGATGAGCTGGCCCTTGTCGTTGACGGCCATGCCGCCGATCTGCTGCGTGCCGAGCGGAAGCTCGATCGCGCGTGCCTCGAAGCCCTCGTAGTCGATGCGGAAGCCCTTCTTCTCCTCCGGCTTCTTCTCCTCCGGCTTTTCCTCCGGCTTCGCCTCATCCGCCTTCTTGTCGCCCTCGGCCTTGGGGGCCTCCGCCGCGGGCGCGGCCTCGCCGTCGGGCTTCTTCTCGCCTTCCGGCTTCGGCGCGTCCGGCTTCGCCTCGTCGGGCTTCTTGTCCTCCGGCTTCTTCTCGTCCTTCTTCGGGTCCTTCTTCTCGTCCTTGGCCTTCTCCTCGTCGATCTCGACCGCCCACGGGTTCTTCACGTCCGTGCGCAGCGGCACGGCGTAGCCGCGCGTGGTGTCCTGGTAGGCCCAGGTGGTGTCGAGCTCGCTGTACTCGGCGTTGCCGAAGCCCCGCTGGCTGGTGAAGTAGAGCCAGTCGCCGGCGCGGTCGAACACGGGCGTCGAGTCGGAGAACATGCCGCTGGTCACCTCGCGCGGTTCCTTCTTCGCGACGTCGTAGATCCAGATGCTGCCGTTGCGCCGCTCCGGCCGCGACTTGGAATACGCCAGGTACGCGCCGTCGTGGCTGATCGAGATGTCGAAGCCGCCGTCCCAGGGCTCCTTGTCGACGAGGGTGCGCTCGCCTGTCTCGAAGTCCACCAGGTACGCCGAGCCGGTCTTGTCCTGGTAGATCAGCTTCTTCGAGTCGGGGAACCACTCGATGCCGGTCTTGAACGGGCCGCCGTCCTTCGTGAGCTGCCGGCGCTCGCCCTTGCCGTCGGCGGGCATGGCCCACAGCTCGTACTCGCCGGTCTCGTCGGTGAAGAAGGCGATCCACTTGCCGTCCGGGCTCCACGCGGGGCTGCGCTCGGCCACGCCGTCGGTGCGCGTGAGGTTGCGCGGGACGCCGTTCTCGGCGGGCGCCGTCCAGATGTCGCCGCGCGCGGCCACCGCCACGCGCTTGGCGCCGGGGCTGATGCTCGAGCCCTGCAGCTGGCCGCTGACGTCCTCCATCCGCGCCCTGATCGTCGGGCGGTCGCCGGGGATGCGCACCTCGACCTCGCGCGACCGGCCCGAGCCGAGGTCGAGCACCATGAGCTTCGTGCCCTTCTGGAACACGATCTCGCCGTCGCCGATCGACGGCCACTTGATGTCCTCGTCCGTGAAGCGCGTCACCTGCGTGCGCGTGCCCGACTTCGGGTCCCACGACCAGATGTTGAGCTTGTGCGGTGCCTTCGGGTCGCTGGTGGCGTCGCTCAGGTAGTAGAGGGTCGAGCCCTGCCACATCGGGAGCGTGTCGATCCCCTCGTGGTCGGTGGCGCGGCGCGCCTCGCCGGTCTTGAGGTTGTAGACCCAGATGTCCGTCTGCATGCCGCCGCGGTAGCGCTTCCACGTGCGGTTGTCGATCGAGTGCGGCGTGTAGGCGAGCCACTCGCCGTCCGGGCTGATGGTGCCGTTGGTGCCGTAGGGGACGGGCAGCGCCTCGGGCAGGCCGCCGCCCTCGGGCACGCGGTACAGCCGCGCCGCCCGCGAGATGCCCTCCATCCCGCTGGCCGTGAACACGAGCGCGCCGTCATGGGTCCACTCGTTGAGCACCTCGCCGGTGGGGTGGTGCGTCACGCGCGCGGGCGGGCCGCCTGCCGCGGGCATCACGTAGAGGTCGCGGTTGCCGTCGTAGTTGCCGACGAAGGCGATGCGGGTGCCGTCGGGGGAGAACTTCGGCAGCACCTCGGCGCCGGCCACGGTGGTGAGCGGCCGCGCGACGCCGCCTTCCTTGGGCACCAGCCAGAGGTCGCCGGCGAAGACGAAGACGATCTCCCGCGCGCCGATGTCCGGGTAGCGCAGCATCGCCGCGTCCGGCGTGGTGTCGAGGTTCGCGGCGAGGGTGGCCGACAGCAGCGGGGCGACGATGGCGGTGATCATTGGGATTCGGTCTCGGTTCAGTCGCGGGCCGGGGGAAGTCCCTGCTCCAGGGCACCCTCGGCCTCGAGGATCTGGCGCAGCTTGATGAGCCCGCGCCGGGCATGGGTCTTCACGGTCCCGAGGGGCAGGCCCGTCGCGCGGGCGATCTCCTCGTGGGACCTTCCATGGTAGATCGCCAGCTGCAGGACGCGCTGCTGTTCCGGCCTCAGTTGCTCGAATGCGGCCGTCGCGCGGCCCACCTCCTCGCGCCGCTCGGCCGGGTCGGGCAGGGCGGGGGCGGCGGGCTGCACGGCGTCCGGGAGCGTCGCGGAGTCCGGCCGGCGCTGGCGGCGGCGCCCGCGGTCGATCAGCCGGCGGCGCGCGATCATGGCCACGAAGGTGGTCTCGTTGGCGATCGAGGGGTCGAAGCGCGAGGCGCTCCGCCACACGTCGACGAAGATCTCCTGCACCGCGTCGTCTGCCTCGGAGGTGCTGCGCGTCACCCGGCGCGCGAGCGACCACACCAGCCCCCCGAAGCGGTCGATGCATGCCCGCATCGCCCCCGAGTCCCCGCGCGCCACCTGGTGGAGGATCGATGGGTCGTGGACCACGGGCTCATTGAGTGTAGTGCCGCGCGCACGAGGTCCCGGCACCCCCCGATCGCGTCAGCCCGGCGCCTCACGCTCGGCGCGCCGCCGCTTCAGCTCGGCGTCGACGAAGCCGCTCAGGTCGCCGTTCAGCACCTTCTCGGGGTTCATCATCTCGAAGCCGGTTCGGTGGTCCTTCACGCGGTTGTCGTAGAAGACGTAGGAGCGGATCTGGGTGCCCCAGCCGCGGTCGACCTTGCCGCCGGTGGCGGCGTCGAGCTCGGCCTGGCGGCGCTCCTCCTCCAGGGCCTCGAGCTTCGACTGCAGCACGGCGAACGCCTGGCTCTTGTTCTGCAGCTGGTCGCGGTACGTGCTGGCCACCACCTGGATGCCGGTGGGAAGGTGGGTGATGCGGATGGCGCTCGCCACCTTGTTCACGTTCTGCCCGCCGGGGCCGCTTGCGCGCACGAACGCCACCACCTCGACGTCCTTCTCGGGGATGGTGAGCGCGGTGGTCTCGAACTCCGGCGTCACCTCGACCGTGGCGAAGCTGGTCTGGCGCTTGCCCTCGGCGTTGAACGGGCTGACGCGCGCGAGGCGGTGCGTGCCGCGCTCGCAGTTCATGTAGCCGTAGGCGAACGGGCCGCTCACCCGGTACATCGCCTCGGAGATCCCCGCCTCGGTGCCGTGCAGGCGGTTCATCTCCTCGGCCTTGAAGCCCATGCCGCTCCACCAGCGCAGGTACATGCGCTCGAGCATCTCGGCCCAGTCGTTGGCCTCGGTGCCGCCGACGCCGGCCTGGATGGTGACGAAGCAGCTGCGGTGGTCGTGCTTGCCCGAGAGCAGGCTCTGGGCCTCGACCTTCTCCATGTCCGCCTCGAGCCGGTGGATCGATTCGTCGACCTCGACGAGGAGGTCGTGGTCGTTGGCCTCGCGGGCCATCTCGTAGCCGACCTTCGCGTCCTCGAGGGCCTTCATGGCGGCCTCGAGGGGCTCGATCTGCGCACGCACCACCTTCAGCTCGTCGATGACCCTCTGCGCCGAGCGGGGCTCGTTCCAGAAGTCCGCCGACTCCATGCGCGCGTTGAGGCGGTCCCGTTCGTTGACCTTGGCTGGGTAGTTAAAGCGAGTCGCGGATGGTCGTGATCCGCGCCTCGAGGTCGTTGAGCACCGGCTGGTGCGAGTCGTAGTGCATCCGGGTAAGTGTACGCCCGTCCCGGATCGCCCCGCGCCGCCGCGATTCCCTAGACTCCGCTGCCGCGATGCACGTCTCGACACGGGTCAGCCGGATGAAGGAGAGCGCCACGCTCGCCGTGGCCGCGCGCGCCGCCGCCATGAAGCGCGAGGGGATCGACGTCGTCGCCTTCGGCACCGGCGAGCCCGACTTCGACACGCCCGCCAACATCAAGGCCGCCGCCGCGCGCGCGCTGGAAGCGGGGATGACGAAGTACGTGCCGACGCCCGGCACGCCCGAGGCGCGCGCCGCGGTCGCCGCCAAGCTGCGCGCCGAGAACGGGATCGACTGCGCGCCGGAGCACGTGTCGATCACGGCCGGCGCGAAGCACTCGCTGTACCTGGCGCTCCAGTGCCTGGTGGACCCGGGCGACGAGGTGGTGCTGCCGACGCCCGCGTGGGTGAGTTACCGCCCGCTCATCGAACTGGCCGGCGGCACCTGCGTCGAGGTGCCCGGCGACGTGGAGCGCGGCTTCCGCATCACGCCCGCGCAGCTCGACGCCGCGATCGGGCCGCGCACGCGCGCGGTGATCCTGAACAGCCCGTCGAACCCCTGCGGCATCGCCTACCCGCCCGCGGAGCTGCGCGCCCTGTGCGAGGTGGTCGCCGCGCGGCCCGGGGTGACGGTGGTGAGCGACGAGATCTACGAGAAGCTCGTCTACCCCGAGGTCGAGCCCGGCCTGCGCGCCTTCTCGCCGGGAAGCATGCCCGCCCTTGCCGGTCGCACCGTGACCCTCAACGGCATGAGCAAGGCCTTCGCCATGACCGGCTGGCGGATCGGCTACGCCTGCGCCCCGGCGGACGGCGGCGCATTCATGCGCGAGTTCATCAAGCTCCAGGGGCAGATGACCAACAACATCGCGTCCTTCTTCATGCCCGCGATCGTCGAGGCGCTGTCGCCGGCGAGCGCGCCGCAGGTGGAACGCATGCGCGAGGCGTTCGCGGCGCGCGCGAAGCTGGTGCATGCGCTCCTCTCGGAGATCCCTCGCCTGCGCGGGGTGGCGCCGACCGGGGCGTTCTACGCCTTCCCGAGCGTCGCCGGCTGCCGCGGCCTGCGGTCGCCCGGCGGGCGCGCGATCACGGACGGGCAGTCCTACGCGGAGGCGCTCCTCGCCGAGGCGCACGTGGCGGTCGTTCCCGGCGGGGAGTTCGGCGCATGCGCCGGCGACCACGTCCGCGTCACCTTCGCCTGCGACGAGGCGATGCTCCGCAAGGGCCTCTCCCGGATCGCCGAGTTCACGGCGTCGCTGCGGTGAACGAGCCCTCGGCCATCCAGGGCCTGCTCGACGCCGTGGGCTGGGTGCCGGCGGTGATCTTCCCGATGGCCAGCCTGATGCAGCTGGGGGCGCTGCTGCGGCGCGGGCGCGCCGATGGCGTGTCGGCCCTCACGTGGGGGATGTTTGCCCTGGCCAACGTGTGCCTCTACCTCACCATCGGGGAGTGGGGCCGTCCGCAGGTGATCGCCACCACGCTCGGGTCGGCGCTGGTGCAGGCGATCGTGGTCGGTCTGGTCCTGCGGCTGCGCGCCGATAAGCGCCGATCGGAACGGACTGGCGACGCGCGGGCTTGAACGCCCCGCGCGCAAACGGACAGTCCGCGCATGGAACACGCCATGCCGACGGGCGATCGATCCGATCGCGAGGCCATTGCCGAGTTCATGCTTGCCCACGAGGCGGCGCTCCGGCGCCGGATCGGGGCGGCGGTGCGCGGTTCCCCCGGGGTCGACGCCGACGACGTGTTCTCGACGATGCTGCGGCGCGTGGACGGCGCCGCGGCGCGCGGCACGTTCAAGATGCGCTCGGCACCCGAGGCCTGGTGCTTCGTGGCGCAGGTGGTTCAGCGGGCGGTGGAGCGCCACCGGCGCCGCGCGGCCCGCATGGCCGAGGCCATCGCCCGGCTGGCGCCCGGCGCACGCGCGTGGGACGAGCCGGACGCCCCGGCCGACGTGCCCGAGCGCGCGGAACTGGTGAACGTGATGCGCGAGCTGGAACGGACCCGCCCCGAGGATGCCGAGATGGTGCGTCACCGCCTGCGCGGCAAGCGCTGGAAGGAGATCTCCGCGGCGATGGGGGTGTCCGAGGACGCGCTGCGGCAGCGCTGGTCGACGCTGATGGCGCGACTGCGCGAGCGGCTCGCCGAGGACGTCAGGACGCGCCGATCGTGACCGGTGCCGGCTGCACGCGCGGCCGGTAGTTCGGTTCGAGCGCGATCTGCAGCGGCAGGCGCTTCCCGGTGGGGTCGCGCGGGATCTGGTCGCTGTCGATGATCTTCTGGATGGCCATGATGCCCTCGATGAGCATCTCGGGCCGCGGGGGGCACCCGGGGATGTAGACGTCGACCGGGATGTACTGGTCGACGCCCTGCACCACGGCATAGGTGTCGAAGACGCCGCCGGTGCTCGCGCAGGCGCCCATCGAGATCACCCACTTGGGCTCGGTCATCTGCATGTAGGTGCGCTGCAGCACGGGGAGCGTCTTGATGCTGACGCGCCCGGCGACGATCATCAGGTCGCACTGGCGCGGGCTGAAGCGCATCACCTCGGCGCCGAAGCGTGCCAGGTCGAAGCGGCTGCAGGCGGTGGCCATCAGCTCGATGCCGCAGCAGGCGGTCGCGAATGGCATGGGCCACACGCTGGAGCGGCGCGCCCAGTTGACGACGCGCTGCAGCTGCGTGGTGAGGACGCTGTCGACCGGAAGTGCCTGTTCGATTCCCATGGGAGGTCCGATGATAGGTGGCGGCGGTCAGGGCATCCGGCCGGGGAATCCGGTCGTCTCGATGGCCTCCGGCTTGGGCCGGGGCGTTGGCTCGGGGTTCGACCAGATGCTCTCGTTCTTGCCGATGTTGGGTTCGTGCACGGGCACGTTCGAGGGGCCGCCGCGCACCTCGACGACGTGGCGGTAGCAGCCGCCGGCCGGAAGCAGGCCGAGGGCGAGCGCGGCGACGGCGATCGTGACGCGGGCGTGGTGGCGTCGGGAGGGCATGGGCGGTCTGGCGCGGGGCCGGGGTCAGTCAATGCTAGGCGCATCGGCCGCGGCGGCCATCGTCCGCCCCTGCGCCGCCGCGCGCTGGGCGCGGCGCAGGGCAAGGGCGATCGGGGCGCGCGCGAAGGCCTCCTCGCCGCCGCAGCAGGCCTGCGCGGCCTCCAGCACCGCTTCCGCCGAGATGCGTTCGGGCGGCAGGGCGGGGACATAGGCGCCCGATTCGGCCAAGGTGAGGAACCCGGCACGCGCCTGGGCCTCGAGCGCCTCGCCGGCGAGGCGGTCGTCGATCTCCAGGTCCTCGGCGATTCGCTCGCGCGTCACGGGCCGCCCCGCGCGCCAGTCGCGCACCGCCGCCTCCATCACCGCGACGGCCACTGCGGGGTCGGGCGGCTCGCCCTGGTTGGCGGCCATGCCGGTGTCGAGGCCGCGCGTGCCGACGGCCTGCGCGAGGAGCCCGACCTCGAGTCCGGAGAGCACGGCCATCCACACCACCCACAGCCAGAACATGAAGACCGGCACCAGGCCGAGCGACCCGTACAGGCGGCTCATGGCGAAGGCGTGCTCGAAGTAGGCGGCCAGCAGGCTCTTGAGCGCGATGATGACGGTCGCGGCGGCCAGCGCGCCGATCGCCGCGTACTGCACCCGCACGCGGCCCGCGGGCACCACCAGGTAGACGAGGGTCAGCAGTCCCCAGAGCACCACGACGCCCCACACGGTCCCCGCCGCGTGCGCGATCCAGCCGACCCCCGGCGTGTCGCGGAACGAGGAGAGGATCGAGGAAAGGAGCGGGATCGCGGCCAGGAGCAGCGGCGTCGCGGTGAGGACGAACCAGTAGAGCACCAGTCGCCTGAGCCACGCGCGCCCCGCGCGGGCGTGGCAGACGCGGTTGAAGCTGAGCTCGATGCTCGTCATCAGCCAGATGGCGCTCGTGACCGTGACGGCCACGCCCACCCAGCCGAGCGCGCTGAGGTCGATCTCCGCGGCCTGGCGCACCAGCGTCTCGATCCAGTCGCCGAGCGCCACCGGCGCGGCGGCCGCCGCGCCGTCGGCCGGCGGCACGATCTGCATGCGGTCGAGCCCCATCGACTCGATGATCTCGCGGACGAACGGCGCGAACTGCGCGCCCATCAGCGTCTTCGCGACGAGCGTCACGACCACCAGGATCGGGATGAGCCCGAGCAGTGTCTTGTAGGCCAGGGCCGACGCCATCGCCGGCAGGTCGTCCTGCAGGCCGCGGCGGTGCAGCAGCACGCCGATGCGCCAGAGCCGCAGGGCGGCGTGTGCGATGGGGTTCGTCGACGGGGCGATGCGCGCGGCGTCCACGCGGCGAGTGTACGGGCGCGCCGGCGCGCTCAGCGGGTGATGAGGAGGCCCCAGGTGGTGCGGCCGGAGGGCTGCGTGCGGTCGCCGCGCACGCGGCGCTCGCCGTCGGCGCCGTTTCCCGCGAAGCGGTTCGGCCCGGCGCGGTCGAGGAGGATTCCCGCGCTTGCGCTGCGCGTCGAGTCCCAGTGGTACTCGTTGCCGTCGGCGGCGCCCTGGCTCGCGCCGGCCGCGCGGTAGGCGTCGCTCCCCGAAAGGTCGACGAGCATGCCGATTGCCTGCTGCGCGGCGGCTCCCTGCGAGAGTCCGTCGGCACGGTAGGTGTCGTCGCCCTCGCGGTCGACGAGCACGGCGGCGGCCATGTCCCAGGCGGCGCCCTGGTTGGCGGCGGTCATGGCCCAGTAGGTGTCGTGTCCCGCGTCGTCGAGCATCGCGCCGAAGGCCTGGTGCGCGGCGCTGCCCTGCGCGTAGCGGTGGCCGTAGTAGAAGTCGTCGCCCCCCCCGTCGTGCACGATGCCCATCGAGAGGAAGTACCCGCAGCCCTGGCCGAACTCGCCGCACTCGTAGCGGTCGTTGCCGGCGCGGTCGACCAGGGCCCCGATGCCGCCTGCGCCGCCGATGCGGTACCCGAAGCCGGCACCCTGCGAGAAGGAGGCGCCGACGGTGGGCTGCCCGTAGGCACTGGGCGTGCGCCCGTCGGCGCGGTAGCGGTCGCCGCCGGCGAGGTCCAGGAGGAGTGCGGCGCCGCCCGGCCCGCCGCAGGCCTGCGAGAAGAGCTGCGAGACGTAGAGGTCGTCGCCGCCGAGGTCGCACACGGCGCCGATTCCGGCGACGGCCGCGCCGACGGTCCACGCGTCACCGTCGTAGACGTCGTTTCCCGCGCGGTCGACCAGGATTCCGACGCCGAATGCCGCGGCGCCGATCGCGTTGCGCGCGCCCTGGTAGCGGTCGTTGCCGGCGCGGTCGTCGATCACGCTGACGCCGAGCGCCGCGCCCGCGGGTCCGCTCACCGCAGGGCCCGTACCCGCGACGGTCGCGTGCACGTCGTCGCCGGCAAGGTCGATCACCAGGCGGCTGCCCACGGTCGAGGCCGCCCACTCGTAGCGGTCGTCGCCGGCGGGATCGAACACCGCGGCGATGCGCCCCATGTCATAGCGGTTGGCGCCCGGGCCGCCGACCACCAGCCAGCCGAGCTCGTCGACCCGGTGCACGCCGAGCACCGTGCCGTCGACGGCGCCGGCAAGTTCCTCCGGAAGCGCCTCGGCGGGAAACGACGACCAGTCGGCGGCGACGTCGAGGTCCTCGTCGAAGTGGCCGGCCGCCGCGACGAGTGCCGCGCGGTCGAGGCGCGCGGCGGACTGGAGCGCGGCGGCGACCTCGGTCGGCACCTGCGCGTTGCGCGGGCCGGTGGAGCGCGTGGCGATTCCGAGCGTGCGGTCGATCGCGGCGGCGCCGTCGTCCGGCAGTTCCGCCTGCGCCAGTGCCTCGCGAAGCCGCGACGACGCGCCGTTCAGCAGGAAGTCGAGCGCGTAGATCGCCCGCTGCGGATCGTTCGCCAGGACGGTGCTGCGCTCCTCGCGGACCGGGCATTCCACGCCGTAGGTACGCGCCGCGAACGCCGCCACCGCGCGGAATGGCCGCGTGTCGGCACCGAGCGTGGCGTCGGTGACGCTGCGGGCGATCTCCGGCAGCGCGAAGGGCTGCAGGAACGCGAGTCGGACGGGAAGCGGCATGCCGCGCGAGGGAAACTGCGCCGGCGTGGTGGCCATCACCGCGCACAGACGCTGGAGGTCCCCGGCGATCCCTGCCTCGCGCGCAGTGCTCCCGGCGGGCGTGGACGGGTCGAGCGGCGAGACGAGGGCCGGTGCCACCGCGCTGCCGCCCGGCCCGGTGCAGCCCGTGACGAGGAGGATGCAGGCGGCGACCGTTGCCATCGGCACGGACCATACCCGGGCCGGGATACGATGCCTCGATGCGCCGCCGCCACGCCGCCACCCATCCGTACCAGGAGGACCAACGGGGCCCGCGCATCCAGAAGGTGCTCGCCGACGCCGGCGTCGGTTCGCGCCGCGCGTGCGAGGCGGCGGTCGAGGAAGGCCGCGTCACCGTGAACGGCCACCGGATCGACGGGCTGCCCGCGTGGGTCAACGCGCACGAGGACGACATCCGCGTGGACGGCCGGCGCATCCTCGCCGCGAAGCGTGGGGTGTACGTCATGCTCTTCAAGCCCAAGGGCGTGGTGAGCACCAACAGCGACCCGGAGGGCCGGCCGCGTGCCATCGACCTCGTCGAGCATCCCACGAAGGCCCGGCTGTATCCCGTCGGGAGGCTCGACATCGACAGCTCGGGGCTCCTGCTCCTGACCAACGACGGCCCGCTCGCCAACCGCCTGACGCACCCGCGCTTCGAGATGCACAAGGGCTACGAGGTGACCGTCGGAGGCCGCATCGCGGACGACGAGATCGAGCGTCTCGAGCGCAGCGTCTTCCCGCCCGCCCGCGACGACCGCGAAGCCTCGGACGCCAATCGCTCGCAGCTGAAGGTGCTGAAGCGCGATGCAACCCGCACGCTCCTCTACATGGAGCTGCGCGAGAGCCGCAACCGGCAGGTCCGCCGCATGCTGGCGACGTTCGGCCACCCGGTGAAGAAGCTGCGCCGAGTGCGCATGGGGCCGCTCCAGCTGAAGGGACTCCAGGCCGGGCAGTGGCGCGAGCTCACCGCACGCGAGCTGGCCACGCTGCGCGAGGCGGCCTTCGCGACGCCCCAGGAGCGTGCGCGCCCGAAGCGCCGCGCCGCGCGATGAAGCCTGCACCCCCCATCGGGCGCGGGCCAGCGGCGCAGGTCGGCGGCGTCCGCGTTCCCCCTCCGGTGCTGCACGGGGTGGACTTCTCCGGCGCCGACGGCGGCGGGGTGGCGAAGATCCGTGCCGTCTGGCGCGACCCCTCCGACCGCACGGCGCCCGTGCGCTCGCACGGCCGACTCGACCGCCGCGGCCTGGTGCGCGCGGTGCTTGCCTCGCGCGACGACGGCCGCCGGCACCTGTGGCGCGTCGATGCGCCGATGTCGGTGCCGCTCGAGGTCGCGGCTGCCTTCGACGTGCCGGCCGACTGGGCCGCGATCGCCGGATGGATGCAGTCGCTCGGCTCCCCGCGCCACTGGCGAAGCATGGTGCGGGACCGCACGCGCCGCGAGCCGCGCCGCGCCTGCGACCGCGAGCTTTCGACCCCGATGTCTCCGCTGAACCTGCGCGTCTTCAAGCAGACGTGGACGTTCGCGTGCGAGGTGCTGATGCCGCTCGCCGCCGAGGGCGTGCGCATCGAACCGTGCGCGGGCGATCCGGCGTCGGCGGTGCGCATCGCCGAGGGCTGCCCGTCGACCGTGCTGCACCTGCACGGCTGGCCGCGACGCGGGTACAAGGGCGCGGGCGAGCCGCCGCGCCAGGTGCGCGCGGGCATCGTGGCGAACCTGCGCTCGACCGGCATCGTCATTCCCGACGCGCTCGCCGACGAGGCGGTGCGCGACGAGGAAGGTGACCTGGTGGATGCGCTGCTCCTGGTCACCGATCCCGTGAGCTCGGCGCCGCCGGCCGTCGCGCAGGCGGAGGGCTGGGTGTACTGATGACGTCCGTCGTGCCCTCGGTCGCCGCGTGGGGCGAGGACCGGGGCCGCGTCGGCCGGTACGCCCTGGTGTCGGTGCTTGGGGAGGGCGGCTTCGGCA
>CAYTYU010000032.1:0-20172 GCA_964440815.1 uncultured Chitinophaga sp. | reverse complement strand
GACGTGAAGGCGATCGTGGCCCGCGCCGCGAGCACCGGCGTCTTCGACCCGATCGAGCACCGCATCTTCGAGCGCGCCCTGCGCGTCGGCGACATGACGGCCAAGAGCCTCATGGTGCCGCGGTCGCAGATCACCTGGATCGACGAGTCGATGCCCGCGGAGGACGTGCGCGTCCTGATCGGCACCGCGCCCTTCAGCCACTTCCCCGTCTGCGGCGGCACCATCGACCGGCTCCGCGGCGTGGTGCACGTGAAGGACCTCATCTCCTACGGCCTGCTCGCCGGCAGCGACTTCAAGGTCTCCGCGGTGATGCAGCCGCCGGTCTACGTGCCGGACACGATGCCGGCCCTGAGGCTCCTCGAACTTTTCCAGGCCAACCGAACGCGCATCGCGTTCGTGGTGGACGAGCACGGCGGGCTCGAGGGCCTGGCCACGGCCAACGACGTGATCCAGGCGATCCTCGGGGACCTCAGCCGCGGCGGCGAGGACGAGCAGCCCGCGGCAGTGCGCCGAGACGACGGATCATGGCTCATCGACGGACGGCTGCCGCTGCCGGACGTGCTGGCGACCCTCGGCATCGCGCGCGACGCGCCGGACGAGCTGCCTGAGGTCGCGACCGCCGCGGGCCTGGTGACGGCGCTCCTCGGCGACCTGCCGACCACCGGCGACCACGTCGACTGGCACGGCTGGCGCTTCGAGGTGGTGGACCTCGACGGGCGCCGCGTGGACAAGCTCCTCGTCAGCCGTCTCCCTCGGGCCGACCGGGCTTCGCGCTGATCGCCGAGAGCGCGGCGAGCGCATCCGCGCGCGCCGCCGCGTGGTCGACGATGGGCCGCGGATACGTCTCGCCGAGCGTCACGCCGGCCGCGGCAAGCGCAAGCGGCGGCGCCTCCCACGGAGCATGCAGGTGCTCTGAGGGCACCTTCGCCAGTTCCGGCACCCAGCGGCGGATGTAGTCGCCGGCAGCGTCGAACTTCTCGCCCTGCGTCACCGGATTGAAGATGCGGAAGTACGGCGCGGCGTCCGCGCCGCAGCCGCCGGCCCACTGCCAGCCGAGGGTGTTGCTCGCGAGGTCGGCATCGACCAAGGTGTCCCAGAACCACTCCGAGCCGTGCATCCAGTGCATCAGGAGGTGCTTCACCAGGAAGCTCGCCACCACCATGCGCACGCGGTTGTGCATCCAGCCGGTGTGCCAGAGCTCGCGCATGCCTGCATCGACGAAGGGGTAGCCCGTTCGCCCGCGCTGCCACGCCCGGAGCTTGGCCGCATCCTCGCGCCACGGGAACTTCCGGAACTCCGGGCGAAGCGGATCCTCGGCGGTGCGGGGGAAGTTCGCAAGCACGTGGGAACCGAACTCGCGCCAGCCGAGCTCGGCGCGGAACTTCTCGACGTTCTTCGTGACGGCGGGCGTCGCCCCCTTCAGCCGGTCGCCCGCCGCATGCCACGCCTCGCGCGGCGACAGCTCGCCGAAGTGCAGGTGCGCCGAGAGCATCGACGTCCCGTGCACGCCGGGAATGTCGCGTGCGTCCGCATAGCCGCCGATGGGGCCCGCGACGAACGCCTCAAGCCGCGCGCGCGCGCCGGCGGATCCCGGCGTCCATGCGTCGCGCATGCCGGCGTCCCAGGGAATCCTCGGCAGCAGGCCGAGCGACTCGACCGTCACGCCCTCCGGCCACGCCTTCGGCGCGGGGATGCGCGCGGGCGCCGGCAGCGGACGCTCCGGCGCCGGGCGTGCCATGCATGCCCGCCAGAACGGCGTGAACACCTTGTAGGCGGTGCCCGTCTGCGAGCGGACCTCGAACGGGTCGAAGAGCAGGTTTGACCCGCGGCGCACGAAGGCAAGGCCAGCGCCTTCGAGCGCACCGTGCACCCGTTCCTCGTCGGCCATCGCCGCCGGCTCATGGCGCCGGCTGCAGGCCACGTGCGTCGCACCCACGGCGCGCGCGACGGCAGCCAGTTCCTTCGCCGGGTCGCCGACCCGCACCACGAGCCTCGACCCGCGCGCACGCAGGTCGGCATCGAGCGCCAGGAGCGAACGGTGCAGCCACCAGCGCTGCGCACCGCCGGGCGGCCACCGCCCCTCGCCGGAAGGGTGCCACACGAACACCGGCGTGACCGGCCCGTGCGCGCAGGCATCGGCGAGCGCCTCGTGGTCGGACGTCCGCAGGTCCTGCCGGTACCAGAGCACCGTGCCGCTCATGCCAGGGCTCCCGTCTCGAACCGGAAGGCGTGCTCCAGGTCGCCGAGCGCCCACCGGAAGCCGAGCCGCTCCAGCACCGTCGGCCGCACGTACGCGCCGTCGAGGAGGAGCCGCTCGCCCATCTCGCCGAACATCGCCTTCACCGCCGCCGCCGGCAGCGGCGCCACCGCCGGGCGCCCCAGCACACGGCCGAGCGTGCGGCCGAAGTCGCGGTTCGAGCAGGCGCCGGGCGCGACCGCGTTGAGCGGCCCCTGCACGTCCGCGCTCATCGCGAACCGCAGCACCCCGAGCAGGTCGTCGAGGTCGATCCAGCTCATCCCCTGCTTCCCGCAGCCCACCGGGCCGCCGAGGCCCATGCGGAACGGCGTCAGCAGCTTGGCGAGCGCCCCGCCACGGGCGCTCAGGACGACGCCGATGCGCACGTGCACCACCCGGATGCCGGCATCCCGCGCCGGGTCGGCTGCGCGTTCCCACGCCTCGCACACGTCGGCGAGGAAGCCGTGGCCGCGCGTGCTCGCCTCGTCGACGGGCTCCGACTCCGGGCGGTCGCCGTACCAGCCGATCGCGCTCGCGCAGACCAGCACGCGCGGCTTGGCTCGAAGTCCCGCCAAGGTGCGGGCCAGCGCGTGGGTCGGCAGCACCCGGCTGTCCCGGATGACGCGCTTGCGCTCGGGCGTCCACTTCGCGTCGGCGATCCCCGCCCCCGCCAGGTGCACGACCGCATCGAGCCCCTCGAGCGCCGCGGCGTCGAAGGTGTTGCCCGTCGCGTCCCAGGCCACGTCCCCGCGCGCATGGTCGGCAGGGCCGCGCACGATGCGGCGCACGTCATGGCCGCCGGTCGAGAGGAACGGCAGGAATGCGCCGCCGACCATGCCGCCCGTGCCGCTCACCGCCACGCGCAGGCGCTCGCCGGGGAAGCGCGCATGGTGCGCCAGGTCATGCCGCGTGCGCGCGTGCCGCCACGCGAACATGCGCGCGAGATCGCGCTCGACCATGCCGCCCGCCACCGCACGCCCGAGCACGCCGCCCGGGACGTCGTAGTCGACGTGGTCCTCGAGCATGCTGGTGCCTTCGTCCTTCGGCAGGAACGAGTGGCGGTGCGTCCAGCGCCGGAACGGGCCCCGCTCCTGCGTGTCGCTGAAGCTGCGACCCGGCTCGACGTCATGGTGTCGCGCGACCCACTCGATCCACATTCCCGCCTTGCGCATGCGAAAGCGCGCGACGGCGCCGTCCGCCATCGCGGCCGGCCGCTGCAGCACCTCGACCTCTTCCCACGGAGGCAGCAGCCGGTCGATGGCCCCGGCGCGGAAGTGCCAGTCGGCAAGCGTCCGGGCGTCGACGGGCATGAGGCTTGAGCGGACGTGGACGGGCATGGGACGTGGTCTACCTGCCCCGCCGCGCGGCTGCCGCCGGCTGCAGGCGCTCTCCGCGCACGAGGACGTCGCGGACATGGACGAAGGCCTCGCGGTCACGTTCGCGATCTTCGGCGGATCGTCGCCGCAACGACCCCATGACGAGCTTCAGGCGCGGGTTTGCCCGCAGGGTGGGCTCATGCCGCGCAAGGAACGCCCAGTAAAGCCGCGTGATCGGGCACGTGCCCCCCGGCGTGAATGCGCACGCGTCGCAGTGGTCGGACATCCGTTCGATGTACGCGGAGCCCGCGACGTAGGGCTTGGTCGTCATCACGCCGCCGGCGGCATACGTGGCCATGCCGAGGACGTTCGGCTCCACCACCCAGTCCCATGCATCCATGTAGGCCACCCAGAACCAGTCGGCCAGCTCGCGCGCGTCGACGTCGAGCAGCGTGGCCAGGTTCCCGAGCACCATGAGCCGCGTGATGTGGTGGCTCCATCCCTCGTCCCACACGGATTCGACCGCATGGTCAAGGCACCGAAGCCCGCTCGGCGCGCCCCAGAAGGCCGGCGGAAGCGGCGTCCGCTCCGTGCCGAAGTGAGCCGGCGCGGCACCGCCGTCGACGCCGGCCGGCGCCTCGCCGGCGGGCTCCCACGACCGCCCCGCCCAGCGCGCGTAGCCCGCGTCGCCCGGCCCCGGGCGAACCGGGCCCGCCCCCGAAGGCAACGCGCGGAATCCGTCGGTCGCACGGTGCACGTGGCGCACGAACTCGCGCCAGCCGATCACCTGGCGGACGAATCCCTCGACCGACTGGATCGGCGCGCCCGATGCGCATGCGTCCGCCACGAGCGTCGCGGGAGAGATGCGCCCGAGGTTCAAGGCCGGCGAGATCCGGGTATGGAACAGGCCGCGGCTGCGCTCGCTCATCGCATCCTCGAACGGTCCGAAGTGCGGCAGGCACGTACGCACGCCCCACTGCCAGAGCGCATGCACGTCCTCGTGCGTCGCGGGAAGCGCGTCCACGTCGAGCCGGCCGGGATGGGCCGCGTAGGTCGAGTTCACCTCGCGCTCGACCGCCTCGCGCAGCGGCGTGCGCGCGAACCGCGGCGGCTCCGGCGCAGCGGGGATGCCGTCCCAGCGCGCGCGGTTGTCGACGTCGAAGCTCAGCTTGCCGCCCACCGGCTCGCCGTCCTCCATCAGGAGGCCGGTGCGGCGGCGCACCGCGCGGTAGAAGGCATCCATCCGCCAGCCCTCGCGCCCCTTGGCGGCGGCGAAGTCGGAATCCCGGGTCAACCAGTGCGGATTCGGGTGGACGCGCAGATCGCCGGAAACGACCATCGGGGACAGTTCCGCGCGCACCTCGCGCTCGGCAGGCTCGAGCATGTCGAGCGGCCCATGCGCAGACACCTCCTGCCGAACGGCCCCGACCATCGATCCATCCGTCCGCAGGACGCGCACGTCGACGCCCTCGGCGCGCAGTTCCTCGGCGAATGCCCGCAGGTTCAGCAGGATGAGCGCCACCCGCTGGCGGTGGTACGGGCGTCGCGACAGCCACTCGCGGCTCTCGACCAGCACGGCGCCGGCGCACGCGGCCGTCCTTGCGGCCAGGCGGTCCCGCCAGCCGTCGCGGTCCAGTTGGTCAGGCAGGATGAGCCACCGCCGGGACGCGGATCCGTGCGGGTCCTTCGGCGTGGCAACCATCTGAGCCGGGTTCGCGAAGGGTCCGGGGACGGATTCGGGCGTCCCCGCCGGGACGACCCTACGATGCGGTCAGGAGCCTTCCCGTGGCCACCACCAACGACACCGCCGCCCCGCCCGCCACCTCCCCGACCGCCCTTGCGGGCACCCTGCTCGCGCGCGTGATCGTGCCCCTGTGGATCATTGCCGGTGGCGCCGTCAAGCTCTGGGAGCGCAACCCGCAGCTCCTTCCGAAGCCCGTGACCGACGTCACGGACTGGCTCTTCGTCTCGGGCATGGGCATTCCGCGCGAGCGCTACCTCGACCCTGCGATGCGCGCGATGGTCGCAACGGAGTTCGCGATCGCCCTGGTCATGATGCTCGGGCCGGTTCGCGTGGCCCGGTGGCTGGGGGCATCGGTGCTCGCGCTCTTCTGCCTGATCCTCGGCATCCTGATCGCGTCCGGCGCCGCCCAGTGCGGCTGCTTCGGCGCCAGCGGCCCGTCGCCCACCGTGATGATCGCGATCGACGGGGCGCTCCTGGCGGGACTCCTCTTCCTGCCGCCCGCCGAACGCACGTCGACTGCGGCCTCCCCGACGCTCTCGGTCCTGCGACTCGGAGCCATTGCGGTCGCGATCGGCGCCGCCATCGCCTTCGTGGTGCCGCAGAAGGCAGCCGTGGTGCTGGAAGACGTGGCCGTCGCGCCGCCGGCACCACCTGCGCCCGCCCCGGCGCCGTCGCCCGCGCCGGACGCCGCGCCGTCCGCGCCAACAACGCCGACGCCCCCGCCCCCGGTCGCCGCCACCGGCCGCCCCTGGCCCGCGATGCCCGCCACCGCGCAACCCTGGTACGCCCCCGAGTTCGAGACCTGGAAGGGCAAGCGGATCGACGAGCAGGAGGTGATGCTCATCGTCCGCCCGATGCCCGTCAACCTCAACGAGGGCCGGCACCACGTGGTGCTCATGCGCGAGGACTGCGACCACTGCCACGAGCTGCTCCTGCGCTACTTCGGAAGCACGCTTCCCGCCCCGACCGTCGCGATCTCCGTTCCCGATGCCACGGGCGAGCCGCTCGAGAACCCGTGCACGCAGTGCACCGCGACTGCCTTCCCCAAGGGCATCACCTACGTCTTCTCGACACCCGTGCTGCTGACCGTGCAGGACGGGGTGGTGGTGGGCGTGTGCACGAACTCCGAGGATGCGGAGGCCGTGCGCGCCGCGATCGGCGCGCGCTGAACCGAGCCATGATCCGTGCCTTCTGCCGAGTCGCCGTCCCGGTCGCCCTGCTTGCCTGCGTCGCCGTCGAGTACCGCATGGGTGCCGACGCCCTGCCGAACTGGCTGGCGAACCTCTCCGTGAAGAGCGGGCTCGGTGCCGAGCGCGCGGTGCGGCTGCTGGCCGCGTTCGAGCTGCTCGGTGCCGGGATCGCGCTCGTCTCCGCGCGTCGCGCGCGGATGGTGGCCTGGCTCGCCTGTGCCGCCTTCGCCTTCAGCGCGCTGGCCGAGCTCTCGGCCATCGTCGCCGCGCCGGGCAACCGCGCGCTCCCCGGTCGCGTGTGGATCGGTCCGGTCCTCGGGCTTGCATTCGGCGGCGGCGGACTGTGGCTCCTCTCCAGCCGCCCGGCGGCGGAGACGCCGGCGGCCGCACGGTTCACGCCGTGGCGCGCCATGGCGCTGGTCGCCCTCGCCGCCGCGAGCTTCGGGATCGCCGGGAGCATGACGGTCACGCCGCGCACCGACGTCACGCTCGGCGCCGGCGGCGTCGAGGCCGTCGCGCTCGACCCGTCGCAGTGGACCGGCAAGACGTTCGCGCAGGCCGGCGTGGCCGTCCACGTTCCGATGCTCACCGCCACGACGCTCTCGGGCACCCAGTGGGTGGTCTTCTACCGGCCGTCGTGCGGCCGCTGCCACCAGGTGATGGAGACCTACTTCGCCGGTCCGCAGGATGGTTCGGTCATCGCGGTCAAGGTGCCCTACGGCCCGGGCGAGGAGTTCGCCCCGGGGGATTTCGCCGAGGACGTCGCGTGCGCCGGCTGCGAGATGCTCGAGCTCCCCTCGAAGCGACGCTGGATCATCACCACGCCGACCATCGCCAAGGTCGAGGACGGCATCATCACCTGCGTGACCTGGACCGACTACGACCGCTGCCGGGCCGCGTCCGAGTCGACGGTCGCCGCACCCACGCCCTGATCCTCGACGCGCAAGGCATGCGCATCCACGCGCAGCACGCCGCCCCCGGCCATCGGGAACCGGCGCGGTTCGTTGGATCCGTCGATCGCGGCCTCGGCGGCCTGCCAACGCGCGGCGTCGTCGAGTGCATCGCCGGCGAGCATCCGGACGGCCGTCGCCGCCAGCGCCGCCGGCGCACCGCGCAGCGCCGCACGCGGCACCGACCCGTCGGGCATCCGCATCGCCTCGACGTGCGAACCGAGCAGCGCATCGCCGACCCGCAGCAGTTCCGCCGTGCGCGCGGCGCGTTCGGCGACGCCCGGGGAGATCGCCTCGAGCGCCGGGACCACCACGTGCCGCACGCGGCCCCGCGGCGAGTCCTCGCGCGCGTTGCCCGGATCCTCGCGCCAAGCAAGCCCAAGGTCGACGCACGCCGCTCGAAGCCCCGCGCGCGCGATGCGCAGGCACGGGCGCACCAGCGCCACGCCGTCGGCAAGCAACCGCCTCGACGGCATGCCGCCGAGGCCGGCGAGCCCCGCCCCGCGCGCGAGCGCCAGCAGCATCGTCTCCGCCTGGTCGTCTGCATGATGCGCGGCGAGCACGGTGGTGCATCCCGCCTCGCGCGCCATGTCGGCAAGGGCGTGGTAGCGCGCCTCGCGCGCCCGCGCCGGCACCCCGCTCCCGGGCGCAAGCGCCAGCGTGCGCACCGCGACGGCGACGCCGAGCCGCGCACCGGACGCCCCTGCCGCTTCCCGGTCAAGCCCGCTCTCGGGGCGCAGCGCGTGGTCGACATGCCCCGCAGCCACCGCGATGCGACCGCGCGCGGCGAGGCCCGCAGCCAGCGCGAGAAGCGCGGTCGAGTCCGCACCTCCGCTCGCGGCAACCAGCACCCGTTCGCCGTGCTCCACGCGCGCCCGGACGAGGCCGGCCTCGACCTCGCGGGCCAGCGGATGCCGCCCGGCGGCCAGCAGGAGCGCATCGCGCGCCACGACGCTCACGGCGAAGCGAGGTCGACGTCGACCTCGCCCTCGATGGTGCCGCCCGCCCCGGCACGGATCCGCCACCGCACGCGGTCGACCGACTCCGCCAGGCGCGCGGCAAGCGCCACTCCGCGGGCGAATGCCTCCGCCGAGGACGGCGCGAATGCCGCGGCCGCCGGCTGCCACGAGGCGATGTGTGCGGCGAGCGTCGTGCCGACAAGCTCGCCGACCTCGTCGGCCACGGCGATCGACGCCGCACCGCCCGCGGTGCGCATGGCCTCGGCCATCCGTGCACACGTCTGGCAGTCCGTGGCGACGAGCTGCCACCATGCACCCGCTGCCTCGATGGACTGCATGCACAGGTCCGTGCCGCGGGCGAACGGATGGTCGCTGAAGGCCGCCACGAGCATCGGCGACAGGTCGATGTCGCGCACCGCCCCGCGGGCCCCGCGAGTCGGCGTCGGAGGCGCGGGCAGGCCCGCGCGCGCGGCCACCCGCGCGGAGAGCCTCGTCGCCCACCCATCCCACTGACGTTCGGCAAGCCGAGGGTCCCGCACCTCGAACGCGACGCCCAGCGTGGGCACGCGGATGCCGCTCTCCGGAAGCGTTCGTTCACCGACCACCAGCGCCATGCGCGCGCCGAGGTTCGACCACATCGCGTCATCCATGCCGCCCTCGGCAAGGATCGCGTCCACCGGGCACGAGGCATCGGGCGCGCCGCGCCAGGGGCTGCCGCTCGTCGCCAGGATCGATCCCCGCGCGAGCGAGGCGGCGAGCGTGCCGTCGGCCGGCCAGCCCGACGCGACGCGCAGCGGCCATCGTCCCGCCGCACCGCGCACTGCGACGGTGAGCCCGCGCGGCCGCATGCGCACCCCGAACCCGCCGACCGCGCCGCTTGCATCCTGCAGCCACGCCACCTCCACCGGCGCCGGCGCCTGCGTGGCGAGCGGCGCGGCGGCAGGGAGCGCCAGCATCGACCCCTCGGCATCGGGACGCTCAAGGAGCGACACGCATGCCGACATCAGCGCGGTGCGGCCGGTTGGCCCGATCACCAGCCATGGCGGCCGCCACGCCACGGTCGCGCGCTGCGCCTCGAGCACCGCCTGCCCGCCCGCCGCCGCCGCGGGCTCCAGCCGCTCGACCAGCTCGGCGTGGAAGGCGGGGTCGGTGCGCGTGACGATCGCCCACTCGGCCGCGGCCGCACCGGTGGCGGCGCGCTCCACGTATACGGCGTCCGCGCCGAAGAGCCGGTCGAGCAGCACGTCCGGCGCGAGCCCGAGCGTCTCGGCGAGCCGGTCCCAGCCCTCCTCGAGCGTGCGCGAA
Source organism: uncultured Chitinophaga sp. (assembly GCA_964440815.1). Lineage (GTDB taxonomy): Bacteria > Planctomycetota > Phycisphaerae > Phycisphaerales > SM1A02 > UBA966. The sequence continues at coordinate 10,472 of CAYTYU010000032.1, read as the reverse complement.
CCCGCCAGCTCGACAAGTGCCCCCTCGAGCGGTGCCAGCGCCGGATCCGTGCGCAGCGATCGTCCATCGCGAACGCGAACCACCAGATGCGCATCCGGCGGCGCCACCGAAAGCCCACCGAAGGCGCCGTCGCCCGGCGGGACGGCGACCGTGACCCCGGCGACCGCGGCAGCGACGGCGGCAGCGACCGCGACGGGGGAGATTCCCATGGAGGTGCGCCCGGTCAGAACGGACGGACGCCGGTGCTGCCTGCATTCGCGGCAGGAGCGGCGGTTCCCGGCGTGGTGGCGTCCGCCGACTGAACGCCCGCGGCGTCCTTGGCGCGCGGCATGCCGAGTCGCAGCGATCCAAGCACCTCGACGCCCCCGGACACCGAACCGCGGAGCGCATCCGCCACCGGCGGCTGGGACGGCGCCGGCCGCGTCGACGACCACCATGCCACGCCAAGCACGCACGCGGCAAGCAGCACCCCGGCCTGCGCGGCGCGGAGCGCGCGTCGGCGCAGGCGGACGCGACGGGCATCGGCCGCGTCGGTCGCGCGGGCGTACCCGAGCCGGGACATGACGGCGTCGGTGACGTCGGGAGCGTGCGCTTCGTGCGGCATCACTTCATGACCTCCTCGGCCTGGCGGGCCAGGGACTCATCGCGCGAGATCACCTCCTGCATGCGCTTGCGCGCACGGAACAGGTGGCTCTTGATCGTTCCCTCCGGAAGGGAGAAGTGACGGCTGAGCGCCTCGATGGTCCATGCACGGTCGTGGAACAGCGTGACCAGCTCGCGCTGGATCGGGTTCAGGCACGACACCGCGACGTCGATGATCCGGCGCACGTGGTCGCGCCGCTCTGCCTCGACGATCAGGTCCTCTGGGCGCGGCTCGTCGGAGACCCACGCCGCCACGCCGTCGCCCTCGCTCTCCGGGCGGAGCTTCTGCTGGTGGTTCACCCAGAGGCGCCGGGCGATCGTGAAGAGCCACGTCGAGAAGCGGAAGCGCGGGTCGAAGCGGTCGATGTTGCGCAGGACGCGCACGAACGCCTCCTGCGTCAGGTCCTCGGCGAGGTCGGGGCGATGGCAGAGGCGGACCATGAACGCATACAGCGCGCCCTGGTGGGCGCGGATCAGTTCCTCCACGGCCGACCCGTCGCCTCGCTGGGCGCGCCGGATCAGCTGGGCCTCTCGTTCCTTCGAGAGCATGCTGCACGACAAGGTACCGCCCGGCGCGACCAGGGTTGCGGGCCCCTGCCCCCAAAAACACCCGCCCGCCGGTCCGTCGTGGCCGGCGGGCGGGTGCAGTCGTCGGAAGAGCGTTCGGTCAGGCCGCCTGGCGGAGCCGGCGGACGGAGGGCTGGGTGGCCACGGCCGGCGTCGGGTCGGTCGGGGCGTTCAGGGCCGCCACCAGCGCCGCCGGGGTGGAGGCCGTGGCGTGGGCGCCGATCTCCTGGGCCAGGCCCTCGGCCCGGTTGAAGACGCCGCCGCCGCACACGATGCGCAGGTTCGGGTGGCCGCCGATCTCGCGCAGCTGGTCGATGAGGCCGCGGATGGCCGGCGCATCGGCCGCCGCCGAGGCCCACATCACCAGGGCCGCAGGCTTGGTGCGGGCGAGCTCGCCGATCACCTCGTCGTTCGAGACGCCGGCGCCGCCGAAGAAGACCTCGTAGCCGGCCGCCTCGAGCAGGTCGACGGCCAGCTGCGCGCCCAGCTCCTCGCCCTCGGTCGGGCCGCACATCAGGAGCACGCGGCCCGCCGGGCGTTCCGCGCGGACGTAGGCCAGCGCTCCCTGGTCGGCCAGCTGGCGGAGGGTCCGCGTGGCGTAGTTGTAGGAGAGGCGCGAGATCTGCGCGTGCTTGAAGAGCTTGACCAGCATCTCGTGCACGGGCCAGAACACGTCGTTGGCCAGGCGCTCGGGGCGCACGCCGCGGCCGAGCAGGTCGGCGACGAAGGTGCGGGCGCGGCGACGGTCACCGGAGGCGACGAGGTGGAAGAGCTGTTCGATCGTGGATTCGAGGTGCATGGTGGTGGGTGCCTTTCGTTCGAGCCGCGGATGGCGGCGCACGAGTGGCATCGGGAGAGTCGGCGCATTCGCGACAGCCCCGGTGCACACGGCCGTTCTCGGACACCTTTGGCGCCGTTATGGCCAACTTGGACGCCTCGGGAAGGTCCCGGAATGCGCCTACCATCGCCCAAATGGCCAAGGACGCCACGGTCTGGACCCCGGACGCGCTTGCGCGCGACCCGCACGCCGACGCCGAGAAGGCCCGGAAGGTGCAGGCGATGTTCGCCGCGATCGCCCGCAGCTACGACCTGAACAACCGCGTCCACTCCTTCTTCCAGGACCAGCGATGGCGCCGGGCGGCGGTCCGGGCGGCGGGGATCGGCCCCGGCAGCCGCGTGCTCGACTGCGCCTGCGGCACCGGCGACCTCTCCGAGGCCTTCGCCGATGCCGGCGCCGCCGAGGTGACCGGCCTCGACTTCACCCCCCAGATGCTCGACATCGCCCGGCACAAGGCCACGCGCACGTCCGCGCGGCCGGGCCGCGCCGGCGTCCGCTACGTCCAGGGCGACGCCATGGCGCTGCCGTTCGAGGACCGGAGCTTCGACGCCGTCTCGATCGCCTTCGGCATCCGCAACGTCGCGCAGCCGGAGCGTGCGATCGCCGAGTTCCTGCGCGTCCTGCGCCCGGGCGGCCGGCTGGTGGTGCTCGAGTTCGCCGACCCGGCGAATCCCGTCATTCGCTGGCTCGGCGGCGCCTACACGCGCCACGTGATGCCGCTCACGGCCACGCTGATCGCGCGCGACACCTCGGGCGCGTACCGCTACCTGCCGCGCTCGGTGAGCACCTTCGCGCAGCCGCAGGACCTGTCGAGGATGCTGGCGGAGGCCGGTTTCACCGGCTGCTCCTGGAAGCCGCTTTCGATGGGCATCTGCGCGCTCCACCGTGCCGAGCGGCCCGCCGGTGCCGATACACTGGAATCCGCTCGAACCGAGGCCCGCGCAGGGACCGCGCGCGCCCACGACGGGTCCAGGAAGGACGGATGACCCCGATGATCGTCGACTGCGCCACCCGCGTCTTCAACGCCCCGGAACAGCTTGGCCGGGAAACCGCCGCCGCCGTTCGCCGGATGATGGCCTCCCGGGGTTCGCGCCTCGAATCGACCGCCGCCGCCCACGAGCGCGCCTCCGCGCCCGTCGCCGCGTCGCTCGTGCACGGCTTCCAGTCCCGCCTGCTCGACGCTGGCATCCCGAACGAGTTCGTCGCCGAGGTGGTGCGCACCAACCCCGCGCGCCTCGCCGGCATCGCGGGCATCGATCCCATGTCGCCGGACGCCCGGGCGCAGCTCGAGCGCGCGCTCGAACTCGGCCTCGTCGGCGTCTCGATCTCCCCGAGCGCGCAGGGCTTCCACCCGGCGCACTCCGACGCCATGCGCCTCTACGCGCGCATCGAGGAACTGGGCCTGCCGCTCTTCGTCCTCCGACCGGGCCCACCGGTGCCCGCCGGGACGCTCGAGTTCGACCGCCCGACCGGCCTCGACGAGGTGGCGCGTGCGCACCCGAAGATGCGCATCGTGGTGGGCGAGCTCGGCTGGCCGTGGACCGACGAGTGCCTGGCGATGCTCATCAAGCACCCGAACGTCTTCGCCGAGATCAGCGGCGTGGCCGGCCGGCCGTGGCAGCTCTACACCGCGCTGCTGGGTGCGCAGGCGATGGGCGTGCTCGACAAGCTCTTCTTCGGCAGCGGCTTCCCGTACGAGCAGCCCGCGAAGGCCATCGAGCACCTCTACTCCGTGAACTCCTTCGCGCACGGCACGCAGCTGCCCGCGATCCCGCGCACCGCGCTGCGCTCGATCGCCGAGCGCGACCCGTTCTCCGTGCTCGGCATCGATTCCCCGGCTGCGCGCAGCGTGCGCGGCGACCGCGCCGCCGCGGAGGGCGACCTCTCGCGGGACCTGCGATGACGCGCCTGGCCGCCGCGGCGGCCCTGCTGCTCGGCCTCGGCTGCGCGGGCTGCTCCATCGAGGCCGGCGGCACCGTCGACGCCGTCGGCGCCGGCGACACCGCGATCCGCCTGAGCAGCCGATTCGAGACCGGCACGTTCGCGATCGAGCCCGCCCAGACCACGGTCGTCTTCAGCGACATTTCCTACGAGGACCTCGCGCGCGGCACCGCGCGCAACGGCCGGTTCCTCCATGTCGAGGTGCTGTGGCGGCCACGACCGGGCAAGACCCCGATCGAGCCGAGCTCGACCAACCTCTCGATCCGCTTCGTGGTGGTCTCGAACGGCGAGGTCGGCATCTACGTCGGCGGCGGCTTCGGGTTCATCAGCGCGGGTCGCGCAGGCGACGGCGAGATCGAGATCGACATGACCGGTTCGAGCATCTCGCTCGTCGACAAGACGCCCGGGTTCGTCGACCTGCTGAGCCCGGCCGAGATGACCGGCACGCTGGGCGCCTTCGAGAACGCCGAGAACGCGCGCGCCACGCGCCGCGCCGCCAGCCAGTTCGTCACCAACCGGCTCGGCAAGGTGCGCTGGGTCGGGATGCCGGCGGCCGCTTCCGCCGTCACGGACGCGCGCTGAGCGCGGCGACGAGGGACGGGTCGACCGGCTCGCGACCGGGATCGCCGGGTCGCCAGTCGACCACGCGGCCGCCGTCGTCGATCGACGGATGCGCGAGCCACGCGTGCTCGAGGTACATCGCGCCCGGTGCGCCGCCGTAGTCGCGGTCGCCGACGAGCGGCGCGCCGAGGTGGGCGAGCATCACGCGGACCTGGTGGTAGCGGCCGGTGGCGAGCAGCACGACGGCGTGGAACTCGCCTGCGCGCCCGGGCGCAGGGGCCACGGCCTCGACCGCGAGGGACGACGGATCACCGCCCGAGCGCACCACGCGCGCCACCGCGCCCTCGCGCCGCAGGTAGGCGCGGTGCTCGCCGACCAGCGCATGCGGGTCGACGCCCGGCGCCGGCCGCACGCGCGCCAGGTACCGCTTCGTCCACTGGCCCGCGCGGATCGCCGCATTGTGCTCGGCCACCGCCGAGCGGTCGCGCGCCACCACGACGAAGCCGCGCGTCGGACGGTCCAGGCGGTGCGGCAGCTGCGCATCGGGCCAGCCGAGGAGCGTGCGCGCCTGCTCGATGAGCGTGCGCGGCGCACCGTTCCGCCCGGCGCCCGGTGCCTCGCTCGAGAGGCCCGCCGGCTTCACGACCACCGCCTCGCGCGCGCCGCGGCGCACCACGTCGGCCGCGGAGATGCGGGGTTCAGCGTCCACGCGCACGAAGCTCGGCCTCCAGGATCGGCATCATCTGCCGCGCCACCGGCGACAGCTCGCCCGGCCACTCGCCCGGCACCACGGCCCGCACCTCGGCGCACTCCCAGTGCTCGACCTGCACGTTGCCGGGCTCGGCGTCGATCGCGAACACCACCTCCCAGGTCCGCGTCACGGGGTCGAAGAGCAGCGCCCGCGGCGCCGGCGGCTGCGCTGCGCGCCAGCCGGTCTCCTCGGCAAGCTCGCGCAGGATCATGTCGGCCGGCGAGATGCCGGGCTCCATCGTCCCGGCCGGTGCGAATTCCCAGAGGCCCGGGTAGTTCAGGGTGCCCATGCCGCGCCGGCCCATGACCACCCGGCCGTCCGGGCCGAAGGTGATGGCCTTCACCCCCAGCGGCCTCATGCCGGTGTCGAGTCCCTCGTGGATCACCGCATGGAAGCGGTAGTTCGACGGGGTGCAGTGGATGGTCACGCCGCCGTGGCCGTTGCGGCTCGTTCCCAGCACATGGAGCATCGGGCCGTCGAAGGCCCGCGGCACGCGCCGGACCAGCGCTTCCCACGCGCGGTCGACCTCGTCGAGCGACGCGCGCTCGGGGACGAACGGGCCCTCGACCACGGAGATGAGCGGCGGGCGCCTGAGCGGCACGAGCCGACCCGCGGCAACGGCGTGCTCGGGCGATCCCATCGGAACCACTCTACACTTCGCCCCCGATGACGAACGCCACGCTGCGCGCATCGGCCGGTCCCGCGGACTCGCACCCGCCGGGCCTCTTCCTCCTGTTCTTCGTGGAGATGTGGGAACGCTTCTCGTTCTACGGGATGCGCGCCCTGCTCACCTTCTACCTGATCAAGGGGTTCCTGCACGCCGACGACAAGCGCGCCTACGCGATCTACGGCGCCTACGGCGCGCTCGTGTACGCGACGCCCTACCTCGGCGGCATCCTGGCCGACCGCTACCTCGGCGCGCGACTCGCCGTCATCTGGGGCGGCCTCCTCATGGCCGGCGGCCACCTGCTGATGGCCGTCGAGCAGGAGTGGGCGCTCTTCGGCGCGCTGGGCCTCCTGATCGTCGGCAACGGCTTCTTCAAGCCGAACATCTCGACGATGGTCGGCTCGCTGTACCCGGCGGCGAGCACGAAGCGCGACGCGGGCTTCACCATCTTCTACATGGGCATCAACCTCGGCGCGGCGCTCGCGCCGCTGGTGTGCGGCTACATCGGCGAGACGAAGGGCTGGCACTGGGGCTTCGGGCTGGCGACGCTCGGCATGCTGCTGGGGCTCGTCACCTTCGTGGTGCCCCGCGGGCTTGCGCGCCTGCTGATCCTCCTGGCATCGCTCGCCATCGTGGTCACGATGTTCTGGTTCTCCAAGGACGACCGGACGCAGACCCTCCTCAACATCCCGATCGCCATCGCCCTGCTGGGGGCCGGCGCGGTGAGCTTCGTGAAGCTGTCCGCGGGCGGGCTGCCCGAGGGCACCGGCGCCCCGCGCGACGCCCAGGGCAACGCCGTGAAGCCGCGTCTCGTCCTGCCGATCATGGCGGGAACGCTCGCCGCGGTGGCGCCGATCGCGCTCCTCGTCTCCCACAACACCTACGCGACCTGGATGCTCAACCTCGTCGGCGTGATCGCCTTCGGGTCGATCATCGCCACCGCCCTGCGGAGCGACCGGATCGTCCGCGACCGCCTGACGGTGGTGCTGGTGCTCTGCTTCTTCAGCATGCTGTTCTGGGCGTTCTTCGAGCAGGCCGGCTCGAGCGTCAACAACTTCACCGACCGCAACGTCGACCGCGTGGTCGGCGGCACCTACGTGCGCGAGGGACAGGTCTACACCGACGTCGTGGTCACGCAGGAGTTCCTGGGCGTCGACGTCAACGGCAGGACGTGGACCCTCACCGACATCGAGGTCGCGCAGAAGGCGCAGAAGGAAGGCCTGCCCGAGGGCCGCATCACCTTCACCGCCGACGCCGAGGACGTGGCCAAGGGCCTCGTCGTGGGCGGCGACGAGGTCAAGGCGAGCGTCTTCCAGGCGGCCAACCCGACGTTCATCCTGCTCTTCGGGCCGGTCTTCAGCTGGCTGTGGGGGGCGCTCGGCCGACGCGACCCGAGCGCCGGCGTGAAGTTCGCGCTCGGCCTGCTGCAGCTCGCCGCCGGCTTCGCCTGCTTCTGGATGGGCGCACGCTCCTCCGACTCGAACGGCATGACGGCGATGCAGTGGCTGCTGCTTGGCTACCTCTTGCAGACCACGGGCGAGCTGTGCCTCTCCCCGGTGGGCCTGTCGCTCGTGACCAAGCTCTCGCCGGCCGCGATCGCCAGCACGATCATGGGCGCCTGGTTCCTGGCCACCGCGTTCAGCCACCTCGTCGCCGCGGCGATCGCCGGGCTGACCGGCGTCAGCGAAGGCGGCGAGGGCGCCACCGTGCCGCCGCCAACCGAGACGGTGGGCGTCTACGGCGACGTCTTCGGCGGGATCGCGATCGCCGCGGCGGTGTCGGCCGTGCTCCTCTTCGCCATCTCGCCGTGGCTCAAGGCGCGCATGCACCTGAGCGACGCGGAGGCCGCCGGCCACGGCGCGCACTGAAGGCGCGCCGTCAGCCCTTGACGAAGGTCATCCGCCCGTGGTCCTTGCGGACCCCGGGGAACGCGAGCACCTGGCCGTGCATGGCCACGTAGGCACCCGGCGGCAGGAGCTGCACGGCGCAGAGCGCCTCGGTGAGGTTCTGCACCGCGTCGGTGCGTCGCAGCTCATAGGGGCGCATGGCACCCGTGAGCACCACCGCGCGGCGCGGGGCGCCGGCTGCCGACAGACGCGCATGGATCCGCTCGCCCGTCACCGCCAGGCGGTCGGTGCCGTGCACCACCACCACGCCGTCGGCGCGCGCCGCGCACTCCAGCGCGGCGCGCGCGATCAGCTCGTGGTCGTCCTCGGTCATCTCCAGGCTGTCCTTGTTCATCAGCGGCACGCGCTCGATGGAGAGCCCTTCGAGCGTGAGCGACGCAAGGACCGCGTCCAGCACGCTGACCTGGTTCTGCAGCACGCCGTGCAGCTCGTCGAAGGTCTTCTCGATGGTGCCGCCGGTGGAGATGAGCACGACCTGGAATGCCATGGGGGGCGGAGAGGTTAGCCGCGCATCCATGCCCGCGCGGCGGCCAGGCGGCGCGCCGCCAGCACCGAGCCGCTCGCCGCCACCGGCTGCTCGCGCAGCCCGGGCGCCACCGCGTCGATCGACGCCTCGGCGCGGTCGAGGCGCGCCATGTCGCCGTCGGCCCCGGCGAGCTCGACCGAGGCGCGCAGCACCGCCGACGTGCCGCTGGGCATCGCGCCGTCGTCCGTGCTGCGCACGCGCACGAAGAGGTCGGGTGCGCCGTCCTCGGTCTCGTACCAGGCTCCGGAGGCGGGATCGCGGAACAGGCGCTCCGCGACGTCGAGCAGCGCGCGCGCGTGGGCCCGCCAGCCCGCGTCGCCGGTCGCGCGCGCGATCGCGAGGCACGCGTTCGCCAGATTCGCGTGATCCTCGAGGAATGCGGGGATCTCCGCCGTGCCGCCGCGCCAGCAGCGAAGCAGCCGCCCGTCCGGCGTGCGCATGCGCTCCAGCACGAAGCGCGCGCCCTGCGCCGCGGCGTCGACGAACGCACGCTCCGCCAGCGCGTCGCCCGCGTCGGCCAGTCCCTCGGCCATCAGCCCGCTCCAGGCGGCGATGGTCTTGTCGTCGGTGAGCGGCTGGGGCCGCTGCGCGCGCACCGCCAGCAGCGCCGCATCCACGCGGGCGCGCGCCGCCGCGAAGGTGCGCGGCTCCATCTTCCACGCCGCAGCCAGCGCGTCAGGGCGCGCAGACAGGCGAAGCACGTGCACCGCCGGCGCCTCGGGGTGGTGCGGGTCCTTGAAGTTCGCCGCGCCGTCCAGCCCGTACAGCCGGAACGCGAACGACACGTCGTCCGCGCCGAGCCCGGCACCCGAGAGCGCCGCCCGCGCCTCGTCCGGCGTCCACACGTAGTTGCCGCCCTCGCGCGCGTCGACCTCGGCATCCTGCGCGCTCAGGAAGCGGCCGTGCTCGCCGGTCATCTCGCGCAGGACGTACCCGCACGTGCGCCGCGCGACCTCGGCGTGGAACGGGTCGCCCCAGCGCCGGTGGGCGTCGGCGTAGAGCGACGCCAGCAGCCCGTTGTCGTAGAGCATCTTCTCGAAGTGCGGCACTGTCCAGGACGAATCGACGGCGTATCGGTGGAACCCGCCACCCACCTGGTCGAACACGCCGCCGATCGCCATGCCGTCGAGGGCACGTCGCACCACCTGCTCGGCGCCGGGGCCGCCCGCCTCGAGGAGGAACCGCGGATACGGCGGCGTGGGGAACTTCGGGGCGCCGCCGAACCCGCCGTTCGAGGGGTCGGAGAGCCGCACCAGCGCCGACGCCACGTGGGCGGTGGTCTCGTCGGATGCGAGCGCCGCGGCCCCGCCCGCGCGCGCGGCGGGATCGACCGCCACGCTGCCCATCTGCCGGCGCACGATGTCGGCGATCCGCTGCGCCTGGTCGCGCATGCCCGCGCGGTCCTCGGCCCACGCCTTGCCGACCGCGCGCACCAGGTCCCCGAAGGATGGCCGCCCGAACGCCGGCTCGGGCGGAAAGTACGTCCCGCAGAAGAAGGGCTCGAGCGTGCCGGGATCGAGGAACACGTTCAGCGGCCATCCGCCGCTCGCCCGCCCCTCGGTGAGCTGCGTGAACACCTGGCAGGCGGTCATCAGCAGCTCGTCGACGTCCGGCCGCTGCTCGCGGTCCACCTTGACCGGCACGCACGCCCCGTTCAGCAGGGTCGCCGCGGCGGCCGACTCGAACGTCTCGCGCTCCATGACGTGGCACCAGTAGCAGGTGCTGTAGCCCACGGAGACGAAGAGCGGCACGTCGCGCCGGCGCGCCTCCGCGATCGCCTCGGCGCACCACGGCCACCAGTCGACCGGGTTCCCGGCGTGCTGCAGCAGGTAGGGGCTGCTCGAGCCGCGGAGGCGGTTGCCGGGGCCGTTGGGGTCGACTTTCACGGCCCGAAGGCTAGGCGAGCCGATGACACAGGGACCGTGACACACGCGGCCGCGATCCAATTCCCGACGGCCACCCTGCACCCGATGCTCGCCGACGCCACCCTGCCGACCGCCACGCGCGCCGCGCTTGCCGTGGCCATGCTGGCAGGCACCTGCCTCATCCTGTTCGGCGCGCGCGTGCTGCGC
>CAYTYU010000031.1:0-20571 GCA_964440815.1 uncultured Chitinophaga sp. | reverse complement strand
AGGAACCCGTCGAGCAGGAGCTGCACGCCGAAGTTGTTCATCGCGCTGCCGAAGTAGACGGGGGTCAGCTCGCCCGCGTGGACGCGCGCGGGGTCGAAGGCGTCGCCGAGACCGCCGAGGAGCTCGACCTCCTCGCGCGCCTTGGCGTGGACCTCGGGGCTGAGGCGATCGGCGAGCGACGGATCGTCGATCCCCAGCACCTGCACCGGCGCCACCGACGCATTGAGGCGCGTGCGCTCGAAGACGTGCACCTGGCGCGCGAGGCGGTCGTACACGCCGCGGAAGCTCGGCCCGTCGCCGAGCGGCCAGTTCACCGGGAACGGCGCGATGCCGAGCGCGCGCTCAAGCTCGTCGATCAGCTCGAGCGGCTCGCGCGTCGGCCGGTCGCACTTGTTCATGAAGGTGAAGATCGGCACGCCGCGGCGCCTGCAGACCTCGAAGAGCTTCCTGGTCTGCGCCTCGATGCCCTTGCCCGCGTCGACCACCATGATGGCCGCGTCCACGGCGGTGAGCACGCGGTAGGTGTCCTCGCTGAAGTCGTTGTGGCCCGGCGTGTCGAGCAGGTTGATCCGGAACCCGCCGTAGTCGAACTGGAGCACGGTGCTCGAGATCGAGATGCCGCGCTGGCGCTCGAGCTCCATCCAGTCGCTCGTGGTCGAGCGCTGGTTCTTGCGCGCGGTCACCGAGCCCGCGAGGTCGAGCGCGCCGCCGTAGAGGAGGAGCTTCTCGGTGAGCGTGGTCTTGCCGGCGTCCGGGTGCGAGATGATCGCGAAGGTGCGGCGGGGGAGCGTGGCGGCGTCGGCCATGGCGGGCGGAGGGAAACGGCGAATGGTACGGTTCCGCCGTGGAAACGCCCGCCGAGACGCCCGTGGCGGCCGCCATCCGGCTGGCCAGCGCCCGGGACATCCCCGCGATCCTGGAGATCTACAACGAGGCGGTGCGCACGCGCACCGCGACCGCGGACCTCTCGCCGCAGTCGATCGAGGACCGCATCTCGTGGTTCGCTGCGCGCGACATGCGGCGGCGGCCGGTGCTGGTGGCCGAGGAATCGGGCGACGTCGTGGCCTGGGGCGCCTTCACCGACTTCAAGCCGCGCGCGGGCTACGCACCCACCGCGGAGGTGAGCGTCTACGTGGCCGCGCGCGCCGCGGGCCGCGGCATCGGGCGGGCGATGCTCGACGCGCTGCTCGCGCGCGCCGAGGCCTGCCGCATCGACCGCGCTCTGGCCCTCTGCTTCGAGCACAACGAGGCCAGCCTGCGCCTCTTCCGGTCGCGCGGGTTCGGCGAATGGGGCCGGCTGCCCGAGGCATGCGACCTCGACGGCACGCGGCGGTCGGTCGTGATCCTCGGCTGGTCGGCCTGAGCGCGCGCGGGGCTCAGTCCTCCTCGAACTCGGGGACCACGCCCTCGGGCAGCGCGTCGAGGAACGCGCGTCCGTAGCGCTTGGTGGCGATCCGCGGGTCGAGGACCACCACCCTACCCTCGTCGGTCGAGCTGCGCACCAGGCGCCCGAACCCCTGCTTGAATCGCAGCACCGCGCGCGGCAGCGAATCCTCGAAGAACGGCCGCCCGCCGCGCGACTCGATCAGCTCGTGGCGCGCCTGCACGATCGGCCGGTCGGGCACCTCGAACGGCAGGCGCGTGATGATCACGTTGCGCAGGGCCCGGCCGCGCACGTCGACCCCCTGCCAGAAGCTCGACACCCCGAAGAGGACGCTGCGCTCGTCGGCGCGGAAGCGCTCGAGCAGCGTGTTGCGCGGCACGCCGGTCCCCTGGACGTGGAGGGGATGGCCCATGTCGACGAGGTCGGCCGCGATCCGCTCGGCCACCGCGTCGAGGGTCCGGAAGCTCGTGAACAGGACGAACGCCCCGCCGTCGGTGGCCCGCACGTGGTGCAGCACGCGGCGCGAGAGCTCGTCCTCGTAGTCGGGGTGGTCGGGCTCGGGCATGGCGCGCTCGACGATCAGGCGCACCAGGCGGCCGTAGTCGAAGGGGCTCCCGAGCTGCAGCGTCTGCGGGTCGTCGCATCCCAGCCGCACCGCCGCGTGCCGGAAGTCCCCGTGGCCGGTGGCGAGCGTGGCGCTCGTCAGCACCACGCCCTTGTCCTGCGCGAAGAGGTGCTCGCGCAGGATCGGCCCCACGTCGACCGCCGCGCAGACGAGCGTCACGCTCGGCCGCTCGCCACGGCGGCGCTTGCCGGCCTCCAACCAGTACACGCAGCCGCCGAGCGCCTGCGCCATCAGGTCGCGTGCGCAGGTGCCGTGGGCCTCGGCGCGGGCGGCGTAGGCGTTCAGCTCGAACTGGTCGGGCTCGTGGTCGATCCGGTCGCGCAGCATGCGCAGCGACGCCGCGAGCGCGAGCATCGGCGCCGAGAGGTGGTCCTCCACCGCGCCCGGCTCGCGCATCCGGCCGCTCGCCTCGCCGCGCACCTCGTTCCAGCGCCACAGTGCGTCGAACTGCCGCTCCGCCGCGCTCTCGCAGGCGCGCACGGCGCGGATCGCCTCCTCGATGGCGCCGTCGGCGTCGGCCCCGCCGCGCATCGCGCTCAGGAATCCGCGGCCGGTGCCGGTCTGGTACAGGGTCCGCAGCAGGTGGCGCACGCCGCTCTCGGAGAGCCGCACGCCGAAGTGCTCGGACGCCACGTCCTCGATCTCGTGCGCCTCGTCGAGGACGACGTGGTGGTACGGCGGCAGCACCCCGCCCGAGGCGCCTGCGCGCGAGCGCATGGCGAGATCGGCGAAGAAGAGCGCGTGGTTCGTCACCAGCACCTGCCCATGCTCCATCCGGCGGCGGGCCGCCTGGTAGAAGCACTTGTCGAAGGTCGGGCAGCGCCGGCCCATGCAGTTGTGCGCGTCGCTCTGCACGTGGTCCCACACGTCGGGCCGCGGCAGCTGCGGCAGCGAGGCAAGCGACCCGTCCTCGGTGGCGTAGGCCCAGTCCTCCAGGCGGTGCAGGTCGCTGCGGTCGTCGTCGTGGCTGAAGAGGCGGCCCTCGCGCTCGCTTGCGAGCTTGAGCCGGCGCAGGCTCACGTAGTTGCCGCGCCCCTTCACCAGCACCGCCGTGAACTCCTCGGGGATCACCGCGTTCAGCAGCGGGATGTCCTTCTCGATGAGCTGCTCCTGCAGGCTGATCGTGTTGGTGGCGATGACCACGCGCTCGCCCCGCTCCACCACGCGCCGGATCGCCGGGATCAGGTAGGCGAAGCTCTTGCCGACCCCCGTCCCCGCCTCGACGAAGAGACGCTGTCGCTCGTCGAAGGCGCGTTCCACCGCCGCCGCCATCGCCAGCTGCTGCGGCCGCACCTCGAAGCCGGCCAGGCGGCGCGCGATGGCGCCGGTGTCGGCGAGCAGGACGTCGACGGAGACGGTCACGCCGGCCACCTTACGCGAGCGGGCGGCGCTTCGGCTCGCCCGGGGACCGCGGGTAGCTGCGCGGGGTGGCGCGAACCTTCTCGATGACGACGACCGTGCCCGTCGGCGTGCGCACCAGGTCGGCCACCTGGGCATGCAGGCGGTAGAGGGCCTGCTTCGCCTCGGCCACCTCCTCCGGCGCCTGCGCCCCCTTGATGCAGAGCACCGAGCCGCCCTCGCGCACGAACGGCACCGTCAGCTCGGCCAGCACGTTGAGGCGCCCGACCGCCCGGCTCACGGCGACGTCGTACTTCGCGCGGTGCACGTGGTGGTCCTGCCCCGCGACCTCGGCGCGCTCGTTGACGACGCGGACGTTGGCGCACCCAAGCGTGCGCGCGGTGTCGGACAGGAACGCGGCCTTCTTGCCGGTGGACTCGAGGAGCGTGAACTCGAGGTCGGGCATGGCGATCGCAAGCGGCAGCCCCGGAAGCCCGCCCCCCGAGCCCACGTCGATCACGCGCTTCGCGCCGGCACTTGCAAGGAACGGAACCAGCGTCAGGCTGTCCTGCACGTGGCGCACCCATGCCTCGCCCGGATCGGTGACCGAGGTGAGGTTGAATCGCTCGTTGGCCTCGAGCAGCGCCCGCAGGTAGCCGCGCAGGCGCTCGGCGTCGCCGGCCTCGAGCTCGATGCCCTGCGCGGCCAGCGCCGCCACCACGTCCGGCGGGATCGGGGGGACGTCGGTCACAGGTCGAACCCACGCGGGCGGCGGCTTGCGATCGCGAAGAGGACGGCGGTCGTCATCCAGAGGCACACCAGGCTCGACCCGCCGTAGCTCACGAAGGGAAGCGTCATGCCCGACACGGGCAGCAGGCCGATCGTCATGGCCGTGTTCACCGAGAGCTGCAGGAACACCATCGACCCGATGCCGACCGCGGCGAGCCGGCCGAACGCCGTGCCTGCACGCGATGCCACCATGTAGGCGCCGAACGCGTACGCCGCGCCCAGCACCCACACGGCAAGCCCGCCGAGCAGGCCCCACCGGCACGCGATGACCACGAAGATCATGTCGTTGTGCTCCTCGGGCAGGCGGTTGAACCGGATGAGCGTGCTGGCCTCGTCGCGGCCGAGGCCCGCCACGCCGCCGGAGGCCGCGAGCGTGATCGCGCGGCTTCCCTGGAAGCCGATCCCGTCGTTGACGCGCGTGTCGCCGGTGACCTGCGCGACCATTGCCTGGATGCGGTCGCGCTGGTGCGGCTTGAGGAACGGGTAGGAGAGCGGCGCAAGCGCCAGGCCGAGCGCGGCGATGACCGCCAGGTGCTTGATCCGCGCGCCGGCCGCCACCAGCATCACGCCGAGGCACGGCAGGAAGAGGAGCGCGCTGTCGAGGTCGGGCTGCATGGCGATGAGGCCGACCGGGACCAGCGTCACGGCGATCGCGGCCGCGACCCCAGAGAGCCGCCTGACCGACGGCGCGGCCTGCATCCATGCGGCCATCGCCAGCACCCACGTGAGCTTCACCAGCTCGCTCGGCTGCATGTCGACGCTGCCGACGTTGATCCAGCGGCGCGCGCCGTTGCGCGGCCGCACCACCGACTCGGGAACCCACGGCAGCAGCACGAAGACGAGCGCCGCCAGGTTGACCGCCAGCAGCACCCACGCCCAGCGCCGCATGTCCTTCCAGTGCTGCGCGCCCACCGCGGTCGCCAGCACCAATCCGACGATCAGGTAGCCAAGCTGCCGCCGCGCAAGCCCCGCCTCGGTGGTGCCGATCGCGGCGATGCCCAGGAGGCTCAGCCCGAGCGCGGCCGCCACCGGCAGCCACGCCCAGTTGGCCCACATGCGCGCGGGCGTGCGCGTGGCCGACGCACGCTCGCGGCGCAGGCTGCGCGGCAGGGAATTCGAGACCAGGACGGTCATCCCGCGCCCCCCGCGGGCTCGACGTCCCCGTCGCCGGTCGGCCGCACGGTGGCGCGCCCGGGCACGGCGCGCGCGGCGCCTTCGAGATAGCCCTCCTGCACCAGGGCGTGGATCACCTGGTTGGCGACGGGCCCCGCGCACTTGCCGCCCGAGCCGCCGTGCTCGACGAACACGGCGATCGCGTAGCGCGGCCGGTTCTCGCGCGCGTCGCCGGCCAGGCCGACGAACCACCCGTGGTCAAGCTCGCGCACGGTTCGGTCGTGCGTGCCGTCACCGTCGTCGTCGATCCGCAGGGGCGGCGCCTGCGCCGTGCCGGTCTTCGCCCACACGCGCACGCCCGGCACGTTGATCACGGGTTCCTGGGTGCGGTCGGCGAACGACACGTGGTGCCCGGTGCCGTGGCGCTCGGCCACCGCCTGGCGCAGCCCCTCGAGCACGCGGTCGCAGCTTCCCGGATCGAGCTCGAGGTCGCCCGCGCGCCGCGGCGGGCGGCCCGACACGTTCGAGCGCAGGATGGTCGCGTCGCGCACCACGCCTCCGCGGGCAAGCGTCGCGTAGGCGTTCGCCGCCTGCAGGGGCGTCCACGCCACGGGCCCCTGCCCGATGCCCGCGATCACCGGCGCGATCCGGTCGCGCGCGCGCGCGATCTCGGCCATCGTGCGTTCCGAGGGCAGGATGCCCGGGTGCTCGCCCACCCAGCGCGTGCCGACCACGGCGCCCGCCGCGTCGCGCACCGGCTCCTCGCGCGCCAGGCCGCAGTCGATCCGCTCGCCGAGCCCGAACTCGCGGTACCAGCGCGTCAGGGTCGGAAGGCCCATGCGGTCGGCCAGCGTGTAGAAGAAGATGTTGCAGCTGCGGCTGATCGCCCCTTCCACCGGGAGCGGCCCGCCCGCCTGCTTCGAGTGCGTCAGGAAGCGGAACTGCGAGCGGTAGATCCAGCATCGGCCGAAGGGCTCGTTGGCGCCGAAGTAGTGGCCGTTGCAGTCGATCTCGACGTCGCGGCCGGCCGCGCCCGCGCGCACCGCGCTCACGTAGACGATCGGCTTGATGAGCGAGCCCGGCGGGTACGGCGCCTCCAGTGCGCGGTTCAGCTCGGGCGTGCGCAGGAGCCGCTCCGGCCGGCCGAACTCCGCCCCCGAGGCGACCGTCGGCCACGACACCATCGAGAGCACCTCGCCGGTGTCGATGTCGAGCACGACCACTGCCCCGTTGAGCGGCGCATCGGGCCCGAGCGGCACCGGCTTCGGCGAGCCGTCGGCGTTCCAACCGTAGTGCCACTGCTGCGCCACCGCGAGTCCCACGCGCGGATCGAAGATCGCCTGCACCCGCGCCTGCAGCGCGATGTCGATCGTCAGCTCGAGGTCCTCGCCGCGGGCGGGCTCGGTGCGCTGCTCCTCGCCGGTGTCGAGCCGGCGCACCAGGCGGCCACGCGCGCCGCGCAGGCGGTCCTCGTAGGTGCGCTCGAGGCCGCGCGCACCGATCATGTCGCGGCCCGGGCGGTAGCCGCCGAGGTCGGTGAACACGTCGCCCGCCGTGCCGACGGTGCGGAACGGCCGCCGGTCGAGGTCCTCGCGCCAGACCTCCTCGCGCACCGTGCCGACCACGTGGTCGGCGACGCCGGCGAGGTCGATGGTCACGGGCGCACCGCGCAGCGGCGTCGGCAGCCACGCGCGGTCGAACTCGATGCGCGCGGTGTCCCAGGGATAGACGCGCCGCGTGCTGTCCTGCACCTCGATGATCCCGGGATGCGCGTCCGCCAGCTTGCGAAGTGCGAACGCGGCCTTGGCGGGAAGCTGCGTGGCGATGACGTGCGGCTCGCCCTGCTCGGCGATCGGCCGGGCCTCGAAGCGGTCCTCGGCCTCCTCGCCGTACTTGGCGCGCTCGATGTCCAGGCGCGCCTCCCACACGGCGTTCGCCTTCTTCTCGACCTGCGTGCGCACCTCGCCCATCCGTGCCGCAACCTCGTCGCGCGAGATCCCCGCGGCCGCGCACGCCTCGGCGAGCACCGCATCGAGCTCCGCCGCGAGCGCCCGCTGGCGCTCCGCGATGCGCTCCCCGCGCTCGGAGGGTCCCATCCGGTTCCATGCCGCGCGGCCGGCCGCCTTGCGCGCCGCAGCGAGGGCGCGCTCGTCGACCCAGGCGCCGTTGATCGCGGGGTAGAAGACCGCGAGGTCGTAGCTCGGCACGCTCCGCGCAAGCTCGCGGCCCTTGCGGTCGAGGATCGACCCGCGCACCGTCGGCAGCAGCGTGCTGCGGTCGAGCCGGCCCTCGGCGATCGCCCGCTGCTCGCCGCCCGAGACCACCGTCAGGCTGAAAAGCCGGGCCGCCATCGCGCCCACCAGCACCGCGCATGCGATCCCCACGGCGACCATTCGGCGCTCGAACGCGGATGCGGTGCGTGGGGATGGGAAACCGCTCGACTCCGAGGCCATTGGTCGTCCGTGACCGCGCCGGCCGCAGGGAGACGCAGCATCCTGCCGCGCCCGTCCCGGAGGGGACGTCCTGCGGGGGAAAGCGTACCATCCCTCCCCCCATGGAAGCAGGAATCGTCGGCCTTCCGAACGTCGGGAAGAGCACGCTCTTCAACGCGCTCACCGCGGCCGGGATCGAGGCCGCCAACTACCCCTTCTGCACCATCGAGCCGAACGTCGGCGTGATCACCGTGCCGGACGACCGGCTCGCGGCGATCACCCGCCACATCGAGACCCAGAAGGTCATCCCCGCCATCATCCGCCTCGTCGACATCGCCGGCATCGTCCGCGGCGCGAGCGAAGGCGAGGGCCTCGGCAACAAGTTCCTCAGCCACATCCGCGAGGTGGATGCCATCCTCCACGTGGTCCGCTGCTTCGAGGACGCCGACATCGTCCACGTCGAGGGATCGGTGGACCCCATCCGCGACATCGGCACCATCGAGACCGAGCTCATGCTCGCCGACATGCAGGTGGTCGAGAACACCCTCGACAAGGCCCAGCGCACCGCCAAGGGCGGCGACAAGGAGGCGATCGCCAAGGTCGCGGTCCTGCAGAAGTGCAAGGCCTGCCTCGACGGTGGACAGCCGGTGCGCAGCCTGCGCTTCGAGGACGAGGAGCGGCGCACGCTGCGCTCGCTCGGCATGATCACCGCGAAGCCGGTGCTGTTCGTGGCCAACGTCGACGACTCCGACCCCACCGGCAGCGGGCCCCTGGTGGCCAAGGTGCGCGACTACGCGGCGGCGAACGGCGGCAAGGTGGTCGTGGTGTGCGCGAAGATCGAGAGCGAGCTCTCCGAGCTGGCCGAGGCGGACCGTGCCGAGATGCTCGCGGCGCTCGGCATGAAGGAGCCCGCGCTGCACTCGGTGGCGCGCGCGGCCTACGACCTGCTGGGGCTCCAGAGCTACTTCACGGCCGGGCCCAAGGAAGTGCGGGCGTGGACCGTGCACAAGGGCGCGACCGCCCCGCAGGCCGCCGGCGTCATCCACACCGACTTCGAGCGCGGCTTCATCCGCGCCGAGATCTACTCCGTCGCGGACCTCGAGAAGCACGGCTCCGAGAAGGCCATCCGCGAGGCCGGCCGCATGCGTGCAGAGGGCAAGGGCTACGTCATGCACGATGGCGACGTGTGCCACTTCCTGTTCAACGTGTGAGCGGCCGCGGCGGCCGCCCCGGCACGACGGGCGATTATCGGTTCGCAACGCCCGCTGTCGCATGGACTTGCGGAGATTCGGGATTGACGCGCGGGAAGCATCCCGTAGGATCAGGCGCCGATGACCGCCACCGCCCCCATCGCCCGACCCCGTGATCGACGGCCCGACGCGGCCCGCCGTGCGGCGCTGTCGCGCGAGGTCGCCTCGGTGCCGGCGCGGTTCACGCTCATGTCGCGCGCGGCGCTCCGCATGCGCGTCGAGCGCGCGGCGGCCGCTCAGCGGCCCTGAAGCGGGTCGCCCTCCACGTCCCAGCGCCCGTCCGCCTCGAGGGCATCCTCGAGCATCGATGCATATTCGCGCGCACCGACCTCGAACACGCCGAACTGCGCCATGTGGTCGTTGGAGTACTGGCTGTCGCAGAGCAGGAAGCCGCCGCGGCGCAGGCGCGCGACGAGGTGCACGAGGCACGCCTTGCTCGCGTCGGTGCCCGGGCCCGGCACGTGGAACATGCTCTCGCCGAAGAACGCGCCCTTGAGCGCCACGCCGTAGAGGCCGCCGACCAGCTCCCCGCCGCGCCAGGCCTCCACCGAGTGCGCGAAGCCCATCGCGTGCAGTTCCCCGTAGACGCGGCGGATCTCCGGCCCGATCCAGTTGCGGTTGTCGGCGCCGCGGTCGTGCGCGCAGCCCTCCACCACGCGGTCGAAGGCGGTGTCGACGCGGAACTCGAACCGCCCGCTGCGCACCGTGCGCTGCAGCGAGCGCGGAACGCGGAACCGCGCGTCGAGCGGCACCAGGGCGCGCGGATCGCACGTGAACCAGTCGATACGGCCGGTGACCGGCTCGCACATGGGGAAGGCCCCGCGCATGTAGCCGGTCAGGACGAGCTCCGCGGTGATCGGGCGGGCCATCGCGTCGACCTCACCTTGCGCGGCTGGCGATGCGGACCTGCGCGAACTGGCGGTGCCCTTCCGGCCCGCCGTGGAAGCCGTAGCCCGACTGGTGCGCGCCCACCCAGGGCGAACCCGGCGCGCCGCCGCAGCCGCGGTTGATCCCCACCATGCCCGCGCCGAGCCGGCGCGCCACGCGTTCCGCGCGCGCCACGTCGCGGCCGAAGACCGCCGCGCCCAGGCCGTAGGGCGAATCGTTCGCGAGCCGCACCGCCTCGTCGTCGCCCTCGAATTCCATGATGCAGGCGACCGGCCCGAAGGTCTCCTCGCGCATGATCGGCATCGAGTGGTCGAGGCCGACGAGCACCGTCGGGGGCACGAAGTTCCCCGGAGCGTCGGCGCCGCCCGCCAGGACGCGCGCGCCGGCGCGCCGCGCCGATTCCACCTGTTCCAGCACCCTGCGCTTCTGCCGCGCATTCACCATCGGCCCGACCGAGACGCCCGGCTGCGTGCCCGGGCCCTGCACCAGGGACTTCGTCCGTTCCAGCACGCGGTCCACGAAGGGCGCGGCCACGCGGCGGTCGACGTAGATCCGCTCGGTGCTCACGCACACTTGGCCGGCGTTTCGGAAGCTGTTGCGCACCGCGAAGGCGGAGGCCGCATCGAGGTCGGCGTCGTCGAGGACCACCAGCGGATCCTTGCCGCCGAGCTCGAGGATCACGCGCTTCAGGCCTTCCGCGGCGTCCCTCATGATCGAGATGCCGGTCTCGCGGCTGCCCGTGAAGACGATCAGGTCCACGTCGGCGCGCACGAGCGCGCGTCCCACGTCGCCGGCGCCGTGCACCACCTGCAGCACCCCCGGCGGCAGGTGCGCCATCAGGCACTCCGCCCACGCCTGCGCGCAGAGCGGCGTCTCCTCGCTCGGCTTCAGGATCACCGCGTTCCCGGCGACGAGTGCCGGAACCGCCGACTGCTGCGGCATGAGCACCGGGAAGTTCCACGGCGTGATGGCGGCGCAGATCCCGAACGGGTCTCGGTGCAGCGTGGTGACGGTCTTCGCGTCGTCGAGCACCTGCGGGCGCAGCGCCTCGGCGATCCCGTCGACCTCGGCGGCGAGCGACTCGGCCGCATGCGACGCCTCGCCCTTCCCCTCGGGAAGCGGCTTGCCCATCTCGCGCGTCACCAGCTCACCGATCCGCGGCGCGGCGGCGCGCAGGTCGGCCACCGCGGCCCTCAGGCACGCCGCGCGCGCCTCCAGCCCCAGCGCCGCCCACGCCGGCTGGGCCGCACGCGCGCGGGCGACGACGTGTCCGATATCAGCGGGCGCCGCGGCCTCGACGGACCCGACGGACTCGCCGGTGGCTGGATCGAAGGAGGTGAGCGTCGGCATGGGAAGCGCCAAGCATATTCCTGTATCCTCTCCCGTCCCTCAACGATGGGCCGTCGGCGACAGGCAGGTGCCTGGCGCCGCATGGGACAGGCGACGCGGCAAGACCGCCTGTTCCAGCCTCGAGGGTGCCGCGGCTCAGGGTGTTCCCGCCGCGCCAGTCCGAATGGCATGTGACGGTCGAACCCCTGGAGGCAACG
The DNA here is from genome assembly GCA_964440815.1 of uncultured Chitinophaga sp. GTDB lineage: Bacteria > Planctomycetota > Phycisphaerae > Phycisphaerales > SM1A02 > UBA966. The sequence goes on along the minus strand of CAYTYU010000031.1, from coordinate 9,205 downwards.
CGCCCGACGACGGCATCCCGATCGACGCCCTGGCCCGTGGTGTAACGGTAGCACAGCAGGTTTTGGTCCTGCTTGTCTAGGTTCGAATCCTAGCGGGCCAACGTCGCTTCCCCCGCGCGCATGCATCGCCCATGACGAACGACTCCTCCATCTCGCGAAGCGCGATCGTCCTCGCCGCCGGCAAGGGCACGCGCATGAAGAGCGACCTCCCGAAGGTCATGCACCACGCGCACGGCCGCCCGATGGTCGAGTGGGTGGTCGACGCGGCGCGCGCCGCCGGCTGCGCGCCGGTCGTGCTCGTCGTCGGGCACGGCGCCGAGCTCGTGCGCGGCCACTTCGCGGGCCGGCCCGGCACCGAGTTCGTCGTCCAGGAGCCGCAGCTTGGCACCGGCCACGCGGTCGACATGGCCCGCCCGCTCCTCGAGCGCGGCATGCTCGGCGAGGAGGTGCTCGTCCTCTGCGGCGACGGGCCGCTGATCCGTCCGCACACCCTCGACGTCCTGCTTTCCACGCACCGGCGCACCGGTGCGTCGGCGACGCTCGCCACGGCGGTGGTGGCCGATCCGACGGGCTACGGCCGCATCGAGCGCGACGCCGCGGGCGGCTTCGCGCGCATCGTCGAGCACAAGGACGCCTCGCCCGCGCAGCGCGAGATCCGCGAGGTGAACCCCTCCTACTACTGCTTCCGCACCGCGGACCTCTTCGACGCGCTGCGCCGCGTGACCAACCGGAACGCGAGCGGCGAGTACTACCTGACCGACGTCTTCGAGCTCCTCCTGCGCGACGGCCGCCGCGTGAGCGTCGTCGACGCCGTGCCGCCCGAGGACGTCCTGAGCGTGAACACTCCCGAGCAGCTGGCCGAGGTGTCGGCGATCCTCGCCGGCCGCGGCGCCCGCGCCATGGGAGCCTCCCGATGAGCACCCCCCACGACCGCCAGCACCTGAAGATCTTCGCCACGCGCAGCGGGCGCGACCTCGCGCAGCGCATGTGCGAGCACATCGAGATGCCGCTCGGCCAGGCCGAGACGGTGCAGTTCCCCGACGGCGAGCTCCTCGTCAAGCTCGCCGAGGACGTTCGCGGCCGCGACTGCTATGTCGTGGCCAGCACGTGCTTCCCGGTGAACGACAGCCTGATGGAGCTCCTCGTCTACATCGACTGCCTGCGCCGCGCGAGCGCCAAGCGGATCACCGCCGTGATCCCGTACTTCGGCTACGCGCGCCAGGACCGCAAGGACGAAGGGCGCGTCCCCATCACCGCCAAGCTGGTGGCGAACCTGATCGTCAGCAGCGGCTGCAACCGCGTGCTCTGCGTCGACCTGCACGCCGCGCAGATCCAGGGCTTCTTCGACATCCCGGTGGACCACCTGACGGCGGCCCCGGTGCTGGTCGAGCACTACGCGCAGATCAAGTCCGACCTCGGCGACTGCGTGATCGTCAGCCCCGACGTCGGCAACGTGAAGGTGGCGAACATGTTCGCCAACCTTCTCGGCCTCGACATGGCCATCATCGACAAGCGCCGCCAGAGCGGCTCCAAGGTGGTCGTCAAGAACCTGATCGGCGACGTGAAGGGCCGCCGCGTCCTGATGTTCGACGACATGATCTCGACCGCCGGCACCGTGGCCGAGGCGGCGAAGGTCGTCATGGAGGAGGGCGCGACCGGCTGCGAGTGCGCGTGCACGCACGCGGTGCTCGTCGGCCAGGCGTTCGCGCGCCTCGCCAACCCGGACATCGCCCGCATCACCGTCACCGACACGATCCCCGGCGGCGAGCGCCTGAAGCCCCTCGAGGGCAAGCTCGTCATCCGTTCCGTGGCCCGCCTCCTCGGCGAGGCGGTCCACCGAATCCACCACGACCAGAGCGTCAGCGCCATGTTCCGCGAGGGCATCGGCGTGAAGCGCTGAAACAGGCTCCAACCCCCCCCCAAGAAAGGAGACATTCAGAAATGTCCAAGGAGACCCCCACACTCGTCGCGAAGAAGCGCGACCGGCTCGGCACGCGGTACGCGCGCCGGCTCCGCGCGGCAGGCGAGCTGCCTGCGAACCTCTTCGTCCACGGCAACGCGCCGATGCCGATCAGCCTCAACGAGCACGAGGCCACGTACGCCCTCAAGCGGGGCGCGCACGTGCTGTCGCTCAAGTTCGAGGACGGCCAGACCGACACGGTCCTCGTCAAGGACCTGCAGTTCGGCTTCCTCGGCGACAACGTGATCCACATGGACCTCGCCCGCGTCAACCTCGACGAGACGGTGACCGTCAAGGTGCACCTCTCGTTCATCGGCACGCCCGAGGCCGCCAAGAAGCCCGGCGCGATCCTCGTGCACGACATGCCCGAGATCGAGGTCTCGTGCAAGGTGCGCGACATCCCGGAGGAGATCAAGATCGACCTCTCCCACATGGGCGACGCGCTGACGGTCGCGGAGCTCAAGCTCCCCGCCGGCATCGCTGCCGCCTCCGACCCGCAGGCGATCGTCTGCCGCATCGAGATGGTGATGGAGGAGGCCGCCGCCGAGGCAGCGACGCCCGAGGCGAAGGCCGCCCCCGAGGTCCTCACCGCCAAGAAGGAGGAGGGCGCCGAGGCGTCCAAGGACAAGAAGTGACCGCCGCCGCGGCCAGCGAGTGACCCATGAAGCTCATCGTCGGACTGGGAAACCCCGGACTCGAGTACGCAGGAACCCGCCACAACGTGGGTTTCGACGTGGTCGACCGCCTTGCCGCGCGCTTCGCGCCCGGCACGGCGCCGCGGTCCCGGTTCGGCGGGCTGGCCGCGGAAGCGGAGATCGGCGGGGAGAAGTGCCTCCTCCTCAAGCCGATGACGTACATGAACCTCTCGGGCCAGTCGGTCCAGGAGGCCGTGCGCTTCTTCAAGCTCGAGGCATCGAAGGACCTCCTCGTGATCGTCGACGACCTCGCCCTGCCCTGCGGCTCGATCCGGCTCCGGCCGGACGGGAGCAGCGGCGGGCACAACGGGCTCGCCGACATCGGCCTGAGGCTCTCGTCCAACCACTGGGCGCGCCTGCGGATCGGGATCGACCCGCCGGGGCGCGTGCGGCAGTCGGACTGGGTGCTCGGGAAGTTCTCCCCCGACCAGCTCGCGCTGGTCGGGCCGTCCCTCGACGAGGCCGCGCAGGCGGCCGAGGCGTGGGCGGCGCGGGGGCTCGAGGATGCCATGAACCGGTTCAACACACGGGCCGCGCGCGGCGCGGCCATCGACAGCACGAACAAGGAAACCACATGACCACCACGGAAACACGGATCGGACGGTACGAGGCGATGTTCCTCTTCCCGCAGTCGGCCTCGGCCGACATGAACGGCGCGATGGACCACATCAAGGAGGTCCTCTCGAAGGGCGAGGCCACGCTGCACAGCCTGGTGAAGTGGGACGAGCGCCGGCTCTCCTACGACGTCAAGGGCAACAAGCGCGGCGTCTACTTCCTGTCGCGCTTCACGGCCGACACGCGCAAGGTCAAGGAGATCGAGCGCGACTGCCGCCTGAGCGAGAAGATGCTGCGCGCGCTCGTCATCCGCAACGACGAGCTGACGGACGAGGAGATGAAGAACGCCTCGGCCGCCCAGCGCACGATGGACGAGGCGCGCCTGCGCGACGACGCCCCCGCCGGCGCACCCGCCGCGGAGGAGTGATCCGTCCGCACGCCTGAATGACCGCGGGCCGCGCGTCCACGACGGGACGCGCGGCCCGCGGTGCTTGGTGCGGGGTGCGCGTTGACACGTCGGCGGAGCGGACAGGGCCGAAAAACGACCGGACCCCGCGCAGGCGTGGAGCGCGAGGTCGGGTCGCTGGCAGGGCTTGGGTCGATCGGCGTTTCGGTGCCGGGGTGAAAAGGGAGAAGATCCCGTCACTCCGCCGATCGACTGGCCACTCACCGGAGGAGGCGCAGTCGCCGGGCGAACCGCATCACGGCTGGGCAGGAAAATCCGCCTCAGCGTGATAACACGATGCGGACCTGGGGAAAAACTTCCCGTTGCAGCAGTTGCTGCAGCCGGGCGGGGATACTTCACGCACGGAGACGCGGCGCGGCCGCCCTCCGCGCAAGGATGCAGCGGGCCATGGCAGGCGCCTTCGTCAGCGCGCCGAACGGGCCCCGAACACGAAGGAGGCGCGTCATGGCGAATCTCAACAAGGTGATGCTGATCGGAAACCTCACCCGCGACCCCGAGCTGAAGTACACGCCGGGCAACCAGGCCGTCTGCGAGATCGGGCTCGCGGTCAACCGCAAGTACCGCACCAAGGAAGGCGAGGACCGCGAGGAGACCACGTTCGTCGACTGCGAGGCGTGGGGCAAGCAGGCCGAGGTCATCAAGCAGTACATGGCCAAGGGCCGCCCGATCTTCATCGAGGGCCGGCTGAAGCTCGACACCTGGGAGGACAAGAACGGCGGCGGCAAGCGCAGCAAGATGCGCGTCGTCATCGAGGACTTCCAGTTCCTCGGCGGCGGCCAGGGCGGCGGCGGCGAGCGCGTCGTGACGGACGAGTCGGGCGGGTCCGCCCCGCGCGGGCGCGGCCGTGCGACGGCCGCGGCCGGCGGCCGCGGCGGCCCGCACACGGACGTGCCGGAAGAGGACATCCCCTTCTGAGGCGCGTCCGGGCGGCAGTCGCCCGCGGGCCCCGATGGGCCCGATTCTCGGAACCCCCCGTGGGCCGCAACCCTCGCCATGCGCGTGAGTTGCGGCCCACGGAGATTTCGGGGACACTGCGCGGCTCGCCTTGCTCCCGGCCACCGCGGCCGGAGTGCTCCAATCAGCTGGGCCCCGAGGCAGCCCTAACTTCACGCGGCACCGTCCGCGAAAGGACAGCGACCATGGCGACCAAGAAGGTCGAACTCCTCCTCAACCGCACGATCGAGAACCTGGGGCTCGTGGGCGACGTCGTCCGCGTGAAGCCGGGCTTCGCGCGCAACTACCTCCTGCCCCACGCCTTCGCCGAGGCCCCGACCCCGGAGAAGATCGAGGCGCTCAAGGACCAGCGCGCCGCCGCCCAGGCCGAGCTCGCCAAGCTGCGCGCCGCCCGCGAGGCCCTGATGGCCCGCATGGAAGGCGTGTCGATCAAGCTGATCCGCAGCGTCAACGACCAGGGCGTCCTGTACGGCGCGGTCACCCAGCGCGACATCTCCGACCAGCTCGTGGCCGACGGCTACGCGGTCGACATGCGCGCGGTGCGCCTGCAGAACCCGATCCGCCGCATCGGCAGCTACTCCTGCACCATCCAGCTCGACCGCGACCTGAAGACCGAGCTCTCGATCGAGGTGCTGCCCGACCGGACCCTGGAGATCCTCACCGCAGCCGCCGAGCCGGCCGCCGAGGAGCCCGAGGCCCCCGCGGCCGAGGAAGCGCCCGCCCCCGCCCCCGAGGCGGAGGCCCCCGCCAAGGGGAAGAAGCCGGGCAAGGCCAAGGCCTGACCCGGGATTCGCGCAACGTCTGACACCCCCAGCGCCGCCCCCACCGGGGCGGCGCTATCTTTCGCCCCCGCTCCCTGAGGCTTCCGGACCGGGCAACTGTTCGCCCGGCGCCCGACGAGCCGATGGAGCAAGACGCAAGGAGCGCGTTTACCGATGACCACCGCAGCACCCGCCCGGCGCGAGACCCTCCCCAGCACGCGCCGCTCCGTGACCCACAAGTTCGCGATCAACGGCCATGAGGGCTACCTCACGGTCGGGCTGTTCGCGGACGGCCGTCCCGGCGAGATCTTCATCAAGATGAGCAAGGAGGGCTCCACGCTCTCCGGGCTCATCCAGGGCTTCTGCCGCGCGTTCAGCCTCGCGCTGCAGCACGGCCTCTCCGCCCCCGAGGCCGCCGAGCGGTTCCGCGGGATGCGCTTCGAGCCGATGGGCTCGACGAGCAACCCCGAGATCCCCGAGGCCTCGAGCATCCTCGACTACGTCGCGCGCTACGTGCTGCTGAACTACGCCGACGCGCGCTGAGCGGTCGTCGCGGGCACCAGCCGCTTGGAGAGCTGCGCCAGGAGCGCCGGCGGCGCGGGCATGCCCCGCGCGGGCCGCCAGTACACGTCGGTCACGCCGCGCCCGTCGGGCTCGCCGATCGTCCGCACGGCCCCCTGCACGCCCTTGAGCGCCGCAAGCAGCGCCGCCGCGTCGACCGTGCGGAACACCACGTCCGGGTCGCGCCGCGCCACGCTGCGCACGCCGAGGATCGTCGCCGCCAGGCGCGCGACGGCCAGGTCGAGGAGCACCAGCACCCCGGGCGGCGGCGCGCCGTAGGCGCTCTCGAGGTCCGCGCGCACCTTCGAAAGCTGCGCCATGTCGCGCGCGCCCGCGATCCGGCGGTAGGCCTCCATGCGCCGCAGGTCGCTCGGCACGTAGCCGCGCGGGATGCTGGCGGCGATCCCGATGTCGAGCACCGTGTCGCTCGGCACCACGCGCACCTCCGAGCGCAGGTCGCCGACGGCCTGCTCGAGGAGCTGGCAGTACATCTCGTAGCCGACGGTGGCGATGTGGCCGCTCTGCTCGGAGCCGAGCAGGTTGCCCGCACCGCGGATCTCCAGGTCGCGCATCGCGATCCGGAAGCCGGCGCCGAGCATCGAGTAGTCCTCGATCGCCTTCAGGCGCTTCATCGCGTCCTCGGTGATGGTGCGGTCCGCGGGGAGCATCAGGTAGCAGTAGGCGCGGTGGCGCGAGCGCCCGACGCGGCCGCGAAGCTGGTGCAGCTCGGCGAGGCCGTAGATGTCGGCGTCGTGGATCACCATGGTGTTCGCGGTGGGGATGTCGATCCCGCTCTCGATGATCGTGGTCGAGACCAGGACGTCCGCCTCGTGGCGCATGAAGCCGAGCATCACCGACTCGAGCATCGACGGCGTCATCTGCCCGTGGCCGACCAGGACCCGCGCCTCGGGCACCAGCTCCTTGACGCGCGCGGCCACCTCCTCGATGTCGTGCACGCGGTTGTGGACGAAGAACACCTGCCCCTCGCGCGACAGCTCGCGCCGGATCGACTCCTGCACGCGCCGCGGGTTCCACGGCAGCACCTCGGTGACGATCGCGCGCCGGTCCGGCGGCGGCGTGGTGAGGCTCGAGATGTCGCGCAGGCCCATCAGGCTCATGTGGAGCGTCCGGGGAATGGGCGTCGCGCTCAGGGTCAGGACGTCGGCGGTGAGCCGGAACGCGAGGAGCCGCTGCTTGTGCTCCACGCCGAAGCGCTGCTCCTCGTCGACCACCACGAGCCCGAGGTCGGCGAACTTGACGTCCTGGCTCAGGATCCGGTGGGTGCCGATCACCACGTCGACCTGTCCCTTGGCGACGTCCTTCAGGATGCGCGACACCTCGCCGCCGGTCTTGAAGCGCGACAGGCTCTCGATCCGGAACGGGTAGGCCTTGAACCGGTCGCGGAAGGTGCGCTCGTGCTGCTCGGCGAGGACGGTGGTGGGGACGAGCACCGCCACCTGGCGGCCGCTCTCGACCGCCTTGAAGGCGGCGCGGATGGCGACCTCGGTCTTGCCGAATCCGACGTCGCCGCAGATCAGGCGGTCCATCGGCCGGGGCGACTGCATGTCGCGCTTCACCGCGGCGATCGCCGCCACCTGGTCCTCGGTCTCGGTCCAGGGGAAATCCGCCTCGAACTCGCGCATCCACGCGGTGTCCTCCGGGTAGCGGATGCCGGCGCTCGCCTCGCGCGCGGCCTGGATTCGCAGCATCTCGCCGGCGAGGTCGCGCACCGCCTCCTGGACGCGCTCCTTCTGCGCCTTCCAGCGCTTGCCGCCGAGCGCGGAGAGCGGCGGGCGCGCGGATCCGGCGCCGACGTACTTCTGGACGAGGTCGATCTTCGACGCCGGCACGTGGAGCCGGGCGCCGGCGTCGAACTCGAGCGTCAGGAACTCCTCCTCGCCCTGCTCCGCCGACTGGCCGGCGATCAGGTGCAGGCCGTGGAAGCGCGCGATGCCGTGGTCGCGGTGCACCACGTAGTCGCCGGGGCCGAACTGGAGGAACGCGTCGCGCGTCGAGGCGCCGCCCACGCGCTGGACGCGGCGGCGGGTGCCGAAGCGGTGCAGCACCTCGCGCTGCGGCACCACGGCGATGGGCGCGGCGCCGCCCGGCGACCACACGAACCCGCGATGCACGTGCCCGCGCACGGTGCGCACGGCCGCGCCCGGCACGTGCTCGGCCAGCAGCTCCCGGGCGCGCGCGAGCTCGCCGTCGGAGTCGCAGCACAGCCAGCACTCGCTCGCCGACGACATCTCGCCGAGCGCGCGGAAGGCGGCGGCCACCTCGTCCTCGAATGCGGGCAGGTTCTCGACCGGCACCGGCACCACGCGCGTCGACGCGTTGGCCGCACTGAAGCCGTTGACGTCGACCACGGCGTGGCAGCGTGCGCCGACGGCCTTGAAGACCTCCTGCGCCGAGACGATCCCGGTGGCGTCGGCGACGCGTTCCCAGTACCCGCGGCCCTGCTCCATCACCTCGGCCACCTCGGCCACCACCACGACGGTGCGCGGGTCGAGGAGCGTGCCGACCGGCACGGCGGTCTCGAGCACCGCCGGGTCGACCGAGGCGGCCACCAGCTGCACGGCGTCCACCTTGCGGTCGCTTGCCTGCGTGGCAAGGTCCACCTCGAAGATGCGCTCCACCTCGTCGCCGAAGAAGTCGAGGCGCACCGGGAGCGCCCCGCCAGGGGGGAAGACATCCATCACCCCGCCGCGCACGGCGAACTCGCCGGGGTTCTCGATCGCCTCGGTGCGGACGTAGCCCGCTGCGGCGAGCCACGCCGCGAGGTCACGCGGCGGGCAACGCGTGCCGGCGCGCACGTCGAGCAGGAGCCCCGGGATGCGGTCCGCCGCCGGCATGCACTGCATCAGGGCCGGCAGTGCCGCCACCGTGATCGGCGGCGCGTCGCCCGCGTGCAGCCGGCGGGCCACGGCGAGGCGTTCGCCGAGGAGGTCGGTCGCGGCGGCGCCGTCGGTGGCGGCGGCCTCGAGCGCGGGCAGGAACGAGGGCCGCGGGGAGAGCCCGGCGTCCGACAGGTCCCCGAGCTCCGCGGACGCTTCCTCCGCCTCGTCGAGGTGCGCGACGACCAGCACCACGGGACGGCCAGTGCGGGCGGCGATCGCCGCGGCGAGGAAGGTGGTGCTGCTGCCGGATGCACCGCGGCACGAGGACGCCCCGCCCGCCTCCACGTTGGCGAGGAGGGGGTCGAGCGCCGGCGAACTGGCGAGCCCGCGAAACCACGCGGGCGATGCATCCA
>CAYTYU010000030.1:0-20836 GCA_964440815.1 uncultured Chitinophaga sp. | reverse complement strand
CCCTCGCCGACCTGCTTGTGGTCCTGGCATGGGTCGAGCACGGTGATGGTGCGGCCGTCGACCAGCGCCAGCACGCTCACTTCCTGCCCGACGAGGCGCTCCTCGACGACGACGGTGGCGCCCGCTTCGCCGAAGGCGCGCTGCCGCATCATGCGCTCGAGCGCGGCCACCGCCTCGGCGCCGTCCGAGCACACGGTGACTCCCTTGCCGGCGCAGAGGCCCGATGCCTTGACGACCACGGGCACGTCGCGTGCCTGCACGTAGGTGCGCGCCTGCTCGAAGCTGGTGAAGGCACGGCCGTCCGCGGTGGGCACGTTCGCCTGCTTCATCACCTGCTTGGAGAAGGCCTTGTCGAACTCGAGCCGGGCGCCGTCGCGGCGCGGGCCGAAGACGCGCCGGCCCGGCGCCTCGAGCTCGTCGACGATTCCCTCGGAGAGCGGTCCCTCGGGGCCGACCACGACCAGGTGAATCTCGTTTCGGTCGAGCCACGAGCGCAGGAAGAAGCGCTCGCGGGCCGAGAGCGGCGCGGGGCAGGGCTGGCCGAGCGCGCGCAGGCCTGCGTTCGCGTCCTGCTGCACCCAGAGCTTCCCGAGGCGCGGGGACTGCGAGAGCTTCCAGGCGAGGGCATGCTCGCGCCCGCCGCTTCCGACGAGGAGCACGTTGCAGGGTGACGGGACGGCGGTCATGGGCGTTGGGTGCGCGGCGCGCGGCGTTCGGCGTGCTCGGTGCCTCCGTGCGCGGCGGCGCGAGGCGGAACGGCCGAGTCTATCGCGCTTCTGCTACCCTTCCGGCCCCGTGTTCCGGCCGCCGCGCCGTGCGCGGAGCGCCCCTCGGAGGACCATCCCGCATGCGAAGCTCGCGCATGACCGCCGTCGCCGTCGCCGTCCTGGCCATGGCCTGCCCGACCCTCGTCGCCGACGACCGCGCCGCGGTCGACGCGCTCAACGCGCCGATGAAGGTCATCCAGGACAAGAACAAGTGCTGGAAGACGGTCTTCGACGCCTCGATGGCGATGACCGCCGCGCCGGGAAAGGCCGAGGACCTCGACGTCCTGAAGGTCTGGCCCGGCATGGAGGGATGGGATGCCATGCAGGCCTGGGCGGCGGCGAACGCCCCGATGGGGCAGGCGCTGCTCGAGTCGCAGAAGGCATTGGCCTTCGGCATGCCCTACGGGCGCGAAGCGGTCGGCCCGACGTTCGTCGAGCGGGGCGTGGTGATCCAGGTCGGCGACGGCCTGCAGGTCTACCGCTCCGAGCCGCGGTACCTGAAGGAGATGGACAAGGTCACGGCGTGGGTGGCCGCCGAGATGTACCGCCTGGGCGGCGAGAAGAAGTTCGACGAGGCGTTCTCGCTGGGGATCGCCTGCCTGAAGGTGCTCCGGCAGGTGGCCGACCAGCACCTGCTGGAGGAGAAGGTCTGGGCGCTGAACGAGATGTGCGACGTCTGCTCGCTGCAGCGCGACGTCATGCAGACGTTCCTGGCGGACATCCCCGGCGCGGTGCTCAAGAAGTTCTCGCTCACGGGATACGCGTTCGTCCGGCCGACCGACGGCGAGCGCCTGCGGCGCCTGGACATGCCCGAGGGCGACCGCGTGCTCGCCGAGGCGATGATCAACCTGCTCTTCGACGAGCGCGGGCAGCCCGACGCGGCGAAGTTCGCCTCGACCATGGGCGAGATGCAGGCGCGCGACGAGCCACTGTCCGCATTCGGCGCGGCGCGCCGGTGGCAGCAGATCGCCGGGCTGCATGGTTCCAAGGACCAGGCGCTCGCGCGCCTCACCAACATCTACGACGACTGGTGGCGTCGCTGGCGCCTCGGGTACTTCGACAAGCTGCTCGACAACCCGACGGTCATCAGCCGCACCAACCGCACCCGCTACGCGATGGTCCTGCTGATGGTCAAGGACCTCGAGCGCGTGTTCCAGCTCCGGCAGCGGCTCAACGCCGAGCTCAACGGCACGGTGCTCGCCTTCGGCCTGTGCGCGCGCTACCGAGACCTCGGGTCGTGGCCGCGCGGGCTCGACGAGACCTACACGCAGTACACGGTGAAGCGCTTCGACCGCGACCCGTGGGACCCCGACTGGGGACGGTGGCAGTACGCGAACCTCTCGGCGCCGCGCGAGATCGAGACCGACTTCGGGCGCGTGCGGATCGAGGGCGGCGTGATCTACGCGCGCGGCGTGGACCGCGCGGACAACTCCGCGGCCAAGGCGACGAACGACGGCGTGACCGGCGACTTCGTGGCCTGGCCCGCGCTGCGTGCGCTCGCGCGCATGCAGGGAGCGAAGTGACGCGGCGCCCGCCGCGGGAGGAACGATGAGCGCGTCGGCAGAGCAGGTGGTGATCGTGGGCTCCGGCCCGGCCGGATGGACCGCGGCGATCTACGCCGCGCGCGCGAACCTGCGCCCCGTGGTCTACGTGGGCGTGCCTGCCACCAACCCGGCGCCGGTCCTGCCGGGCGGCCAGCTGATGCTCACCACCGAGGTGGAGAACTACCCCGGCTTCCCGCACGGGGTGACCGGCCCCGAGATGATGGCCAAGTTCCGCGAGCAGGCCGAGCGCTTCGGCACCCGCGTGGTGGATGCCAACATCGACCGCTGCGACTTCTCGCGCCGGCCGTTCGCGCTGACCGATTCGGACGGCCGCACCGTGCACGCGCAGAGCGTGATCATCTCGACCGGAGCCACCGCCAACTGGCTGGGGCACCCGAACGAGATTCGTCTGGCGATGAACGGCGGCGGCGTGAGCGCCTGTGCGGTGTGCGACGGCGCGCTGCCGGCCTACCGAAACCAGCCGCTCGCGGTGGTCGGCGGCGGCGACACGGCGATGGAGGAGACGAGCTACCTCACGAAGTTCGCGAGCAAGGTGTATGTCATCCACCGCCGCGACACCCTGCGCGCCAGCAAGAGCATGCAGGACCGCGTCCTCTCGAACCCCAAGGTCGAGATGGTGTGGAACAGCGCCGTCGAGGACGTGGTCGGGGAGAAGCACCTCGAGGCCGTCGTCGTGAAGGACGTGCGCACGGGCGCGACGCGCCGCCTGGACGTGAAGGGGCTCTTCATCGCGATCGGCCACTCGCCGGCGACGAAGTTCCTCACGGGAAGCGGCATCGAGTTCGACGACAAGGGCTACGTGCTGCTGCGCTCGCGCGGCTCGCAGACCAACATCGAGGGCGTGTTCGCCGCCGGCGACGTCGCCGACCAGCACTACCGCCAGGCGATCACCGCCGCGGGCATGGGCTGCCAGGCGGCGATCGACTGCGAGCGGTGGCTCGCCGCGCAGGGCGTGCACTGATGGCGGGCACGCTCGGCCGCAAGGAGCGCTGGGTGGCGACGGGGTCGCTGGCCGCGCTCCTGGCCGGGCTCCTGGTCGGCGAGGTGCTGCACCGAAACGGGCTGGACGGGGTGGTCTCCGCGTTCTCCGTGGCCGGTGACCTGATGCTGGTGCGCCCGCTCATGATGCTGGTGCTGCCGCTCATCTTCACGAGCGTGCTCGCGGGCATCACGTCGCTCGGCGACCCGTCGCGCCTGGGGCGCCTGGGGGCCGCGACGTTCGCGTACTTCCTGGGCACCATGCTGGTGGCGGCGACGCTCGGCGCGACGCTCGTGTCGCTCGTCGGCCCCGGGCTCGGCCTCGCGCCCGACGACGTGGCGGCGCTCAAGCAGAGCGGCGTCGAGCGGTTCGAGGCGGCGCCGAAGCTCGCGCAGGCCGCGGCCGCGGGCGGCGAGGGGCTCGCCTACGCGTGGCTCAAGATCGCGCGCGACCTGCTGCCGGCGAACCCGTTCTCGGCGATGGCCGAGGGACAGCCGCTCGGGATGATCACCTTCGCGCTGGTCCTCGGCGTGGCCATCGCGCTCGGCGGTGCGGCCACGGAGTCGGCGGCGCGGGTCTTCGGCGCCGTGAACGAGGCGCTGCTGCGCGCGGTCGGCTGGGTGATGTGGATCGTGCCGGTGGGCGCGTTCCTCCTGGTGAGCGCGAGCGTCGGTCGCGTGGGGCTGGCGCAGCTCCTGGGCCCGCTGGGCATGTACATGGCCGTGGTGATCGGGGGGCTGGCCATCCACATGTTCGTGATCCTTCCCGTGTTCCAGCTGCTCCTCGGCGGCGGGAACCCGTTCCGCTTCATGTGGGCGATGCGCGAGGCGCTGGCCACGGCGTTCGCCACGGCGAGCTCGAGCGCGACGCTCCCGGTCACCATCCGCGTGTGCGAGACCGAGGGCGGCTGCTCGCAGCGCGCCACGAGGTTCTGCGCGCCGCTCGGGTCCACGCTCAACATGGACGGCACCGCGCTCTACGAGGCGGTGGCCGTGGTGTTCCTGTTCCAGCTGTACGGCGTGCAGCTCTCGCTCGGGGAGCTCGCGGTCGTGGTGGCCACGGCGACGCTCGCCGCGGTGGGCGCGGCCGGCATCCCGAGCGCCGGGCTCGTGACGATGGTGATCGTGATCACCGCCGTCAACGCGTCGCTCGGCAGCGAGAAGGTGCCCGTGGGCGCGATGGGGATCGTCATCGGCGTCGACCGCCTGCTCGACATGTGTCGCACGACGGTCAACGTGTGGGGCGACATGGGCGCGGCGCGGGTGATGACGCGCCTGGCGCCGGACTGAAAATGGTCCCGTTCCTCCCGGACCAATTTAAATTGGTCCGGGAGGAACGGGACCATTTTCAGCGCTCGATCATCGTCACCCGCATGCCGCAGTCCTCGACCTGCCGGGGGTCGATCGGGCCGGGCGCGTCGATCATGAGGTCGCCGCCGGACTGGGTCTTGGGGAACGCGATGACGTCGCGGATGTTCTCGGTGCCGGCGAGGTGCATCACCAGGCGGTCGAGGCCGAAGGCGATGCCGCCGTGCGGCGGTGCGCCGTGGCGCAGCGCGCCGAGCAGGAAGCCGAACTTGAGCTCAGCGTCCTCCTGCGTGAGGCCGATCAGCTTGAAGACCTTCTCCTGCACGTCCATGCGGTGGATGCGGATGGACCCGCCGGCGATCTCGCTGCCGTTGACCACGAGGTCGTAGCCCGCGCTCAGGCAGCCCCCCGGATCGGACTCGAGCAGGTGGAACTGGTCGGGGTTGGGGCTCGTGAAGGGGTGGTGCATCGCCACCCAGCGCTTGCCCTCGTCGTCCCAGTCGAACATCGGGAAGTCGACGACCCAGAGGAACTTCCACTGCGTCTCGTCCACCAGCCCGAGGTCGCGGCCAACCTTGAGTCGCAGCTCACCCAGGGCCTTGGTGGCGGTGTCCCAGTGGTCGGCGACGACGAGCACGCTGTCGCCCGGCTCGAGGCCCAGGCGCTCGGCGAGCGCGGCGCGGAACGGCTCGAGGTGCTTGGCGACGCCGGTGTCGAAGCCGTTCGCCGTGAACTTGGCGACGGCCACGCCGCCGACGCGGAACTGCTTGACGAACTCCGTGTAGCCGTCGGTCATCTTTCGCGTGAGCCTCTCGGCGCCGCCGGGGACGCGGATCGCCTTCACGCAGCCCGCGCGGCCCGCGCGGCTCTTCCCGAGCGCCTGCTGGAACACCTGGAACTCGCTGGCCTTCACGATGTCCGAGACGTCGCGGATCTCCAGCGGATTGCGCAGGTCCGGGCGGTCGATGCCGAAGCGGTCCATCGCCTCCTGCCACGTCATCCGGCGGATCTCGCCGATGTCGTAGCCGAGGACCTCCTTCCACACCAGCCGCGCGAAGCCGCCCATCATCGCCATGACGTCCTCGCGGTCGACGAAGCTCATCTCCAGGTCGATCTGGCTGAACTCCGCCTGACGGTCGGCGCGCGGGTCCTCGTCGCGCAGGCACTTGCACACCTGGATGTAGCGGTCGAACCCGGCCACCATCAGGATCTGCTTGAAGAGCTGCGGGCTCTGGGGCAGGGCGTACCACGACCCCGGGTGCAGGCGCGACGGCACGATGAAGTCGCGCGCGCCCTCGGGCGTGCTCTTGATGAGGAGCGGGGTCTCGATCTCGACGAAGCCGTTCGACGCGAAGTAGTCGCGCGCGAGCTTCGTGACCGCGCTGCGCGTGCGCAGGATCTGCTGCATGCGCGGGCGGCGGAGGTCGATGTAGCGGTACTTGAGGCGCGTCTCCTCGCCGATCCGCTCCGCCTCGTGCTCGTCTGGCAGGATCGGGGGGTTCTCGGCCTTGTTGAAGACCTCGAGCTCCTCGGCGACGAGCTCGACCTCGCCGGTGGCGAGCTTGGGGTTCGCGTCGCCGGCGCGCTTGCGTAGCTTGCCGCGCACCCCCACCACGTCCTCGCGGCGCAGGGCCTTGGCGGTGCGCACCACGTCCGGGTGCCCCTGCTCGAGGTCGAACACCACCTGGCAGAGGCCGTCGCGGTCGCGCAGGTCGATGAACAGCAGGCCGCGGCCCTGGTCGCGGTAGGTGTTCACCCATCCGTTGAGGGCGACGGTGGCGCCGGCATCGGCGAGGCGCGGCTGTCCGCAGGTGTGCGTGCGCTTGATCATGGGAGGGGGAGGGAGAATAAATGGGGCCGGGGGCGATATGACCCATTTTCCGAAAGGAAAATGGGTCATATCGCCCCCGGCGCTATTTTCCGCGCGTGCCCACCGTCCTCGTCACCGCGTTCGAGCCCTCCGGCGACGCCCACGCGGCGCCGCTCGTGCGGGCCCTGCGCGCGCAGGCGCCCGACGTCCGCGTGGTGGGATGGGGCGGCCCGCGCATGCGCGAGGCCGGCTGCGAGATGGCCGGCGAGACCGCGCGCGACGGTGCCATGACCCTGGTCGGCCTCCGGAAGATCCTGGAAGTGCGCCGCACCGTGCGCGAGATCCGCGCATGGGCCACGGCGAACCCCGTCGACGTCCACGTCCCGGTCGACAGCCCCGCCGCCAACTGGCACATCGCGTCGTGGATGAAGCGCCACGGCCGCGGTGCGGCCGGCGGCTCGCGCGTCGTCAACCTGGTCGCGCCGCAGCTCTGGGCGTGGGCGCCGTGGCGCATCCGCAAGTGGCGCCGCACGAGCGACGCGATCCTGTGCCTGCTCCCGTTCGAGGAAGCATGGTTCCGCGCGCGCGGGGTGCGCGCGCACTTCGTCGGCCACCCGGTGCTCGCGCACCCGATCGATGCCGCCGCGCGCGCGCGCGCCGGCGCGTTCCCGCAGGGCGCGCCGCGGCTTCTCCTCCTCCCCGGCAGCCGCTCGTCGGAGGTGCGCACCAACATGCCGCGCATGCTCGAGGCCTTCCGCGCGGTATCGGCGGCACGGCCCGGGCTGTCGGGCGTCGTCATGGCCGCCAACGAATCGCTGGTGCCGCTCGTGCGCGCGGCGGCGCGCGGCGGCGCCTGGCCCGCCAACCTGCACGTCGCGAGCGGCGACCCCGACGCCGCGATCGCCTGGTGCGACTGCGCGCTCAACGTGAGCGGCACCGTGAGCCTCGACCTCGTGCACCAGCGCAAGCCGATGGTGGCCGTCTACTGGGCGTCGTGGTGGAAGGTGCTGGTGGGCTCGCTCGTCCTCACCATGCGCGACCGCCTGCTGCCCAACATCGTGGCCGGCCGCCGCATCGTGCCGGAGTTCGTGCCGTGGTCGGGCGGCACGGGCCCCGTCGTGCGCGCGCTCGCCCCGCTCCTCGACGATCCCGCGGCGCGTGACCGCGTCGCCGCCGACCTCGATGCCGTCGCGCGCGCCTTCGAAGGACACGACCCCGGCCGCGAGTCGGCCGGGGTCGTGCTCGGTTTCCTGGGACGCTGACGCGGGCAGGCGCCCGCCGCCGTCACTTGATCGGCTCGAAGCTGAAGGTCTGCCCGCCGATGACGCCCTCGAGCATGAGGCCGCCGCCGTCGAAGGTCATGACCTTCACGCCGTCCTTGTAGTCGTTGGCCGCGCTGGCGCTCGCGGTGCCCGCGGTGGCGCTGCCGCCCGCCTGGAAGGCCGTCTCGCCGCGCTTGAACTTCGCGAAGGCAGCCTCGCTCTCGAAGAAGATGACCTCCGAGAACGACTGGCCGCCGATCTGCGCGCCGATGGTGCCGCCGCCGGCATCCGAGCGCGCGACGAGCTTGCCGCGCTCGTACACGAGGCCCTTGCCGGAGAAGCCGCCGACGATCAGGCCTCCCTTGCCGATCGCCGGGTAGACCGCGTAGGCGTGGGCCGACGAGAAGTCCTTCGCGGTGGAGGGGAACTTCGACTTGCACGTCTCGATCGTCGCGGCCACGTCTTCCTTCAGGATCTTGACCTGCTCCTCGGGCGGGAGGCTCGAGCTGGGGCCGCAGCCGGTCGGGAGCGTGGCGGAGGCGAGCAGGCATGCGACGACGATGGAAGTGGTTCGTGGGTTCATGGTGTCCTGTGTCCTTGGGGGTCCGTGGCGCCGCGGACGATAGCTGGGTTCCGGCCGCCGCACCGGGAAAACTCGCACGTTTCCGGACCACCGCTATGATCGCGGCATGATCCGCCGGACCGCCGCCATCGTTTCCGCGATCTCGCTCGCGGCCGCCCTCGCCGGTGCAGCCGCCGCCCCGCAGCAGGGAAAGACCCTCAAGATCGTGAGCAGCCTGCCGCGCACCGGCAGCGCCAACGCGCAGACCACCAGCATGGTCAACGGCATCCGGATGGCCATCGAGGAGCGCGGCGGCGAGGTCGACGGCTTCGCGATCGCCTACGAGGACATGGACGATGCGAGCCCCCAGAAGGGCAACTGGGACCCGCAGGTGGAGGCCGCCAATGCGAAGAAGGCGATCGCCGACGCCGAGGTGATCGGCTATGTCGGCACCTACAACTCCGGCGCCGCAAAGGTATCGATGCCAATGCTCAACAAGGCGGGCCTGGTGATGGTCAGCCCCGGGAACACCCACACCGGCCTCACCAAGCCCGGCATGGGCGAGCCGAACGAGCCCGCGGTCTACCGGCCGACCGGCAAGATCACCTACTTCCGCGTCGTGCCCGCCGACGACATCCAGGGGGCGGTGGCCTGCGAGTTCATCCGCACCGACCTCGGGGCGAAGAAGGTCTTCGTGCTGCATGACCGCGAGCTGTACGGCAAGGGCATCGCGGACGTGTTCCGCAAGTCCGCCGAGGCGTCGGGCATGCAGGTGGTGGGCTTCGAGGGCATCGACCCGAAGGCGTCGAACTACCGCTCGCTGGTCACCAAGATCCGCGCGGCCGGCGCCGAGGCGGTCTTCTTCGGCGGCACCACCCAGACCAACGCGGCGCAGGTGCTCAAGGACCTTCGCGCCGGCGGCGCAAAGGTGCCCTTCGTGTCCCCGGACGGCACGTTCGAGCGCGCCTTCATCGAGGCCGCCGGCAAGGACAACGTCACCAAGGAGCAGGGCGGCGTGTACATCACCTTCGGCGGGCTGCCCTCCGACCAGCTGACCGGCCTCGGCGCGGATTTCGTCAAGCGCTACAAGGCCAAGCACGGCGAGCTGCCCGAGGCCTACGCGGTGTACGGCTACGAGGCGGCGCGCGTCCTGCTCGACGCCATCGACCGTGCGGAGTCGAAGGATCGCGCCTCGGTCATCGCCGCGGTGGCCGCCACCAAGGACTTCACCGGCGCGCTCGGCACCTGGAGCTTCGACGCCAACGGCGACACCACCAACCGCATGATGAGCGTGAACACGATCGAGAACGGCGAGTTCAAGTTCGTGAAGGCCGTCGGCGGCGCGCCCTCCAAGGCGGAGTGATGCAGCGGACCATCGCGGCGGTGGAACATCTCGTGCCCTGCATCCTCGCGCGAGCGGAGGCGGCGTCCGCCTTCGCGGCCGACGGCATGCTGTCGTCCCAGGAGGTGTTCGCCCAGCAGCTGGTGACCGGGCTCTCCAACGGCATGATCATCGCGCTGATCGCGATCGGCTATACGATGGTGTACGGCATCATCGAGCTGATCAACTTCGCGCACGGGGACCTGTGCATGCTGGGCGCGTTCTTCGCGCTCACCGCGGCCGGGGCGCTCGGCATGGAGGCGTGGACGGGAGCCGGCGGCGCGGCCGGGCTGGTCGCGCTCCTCGTGGCCACCGCGTGCTTCTGCGGCGCGCTCAACTGGTCGATCAACCGGCTCGCGTACCGGCCGCTGCGGCGGGCGAGCAAGCTGAGCCTGCTCGTCAGCGCGATCGGCGCGAGCTTCGTGCTCGTGAACCTCGGGCTCTTCTGGGGCGGGCTGCCGATGGACGCGTTCGCGGGCGGCACGAGCGCCGCGGCGCCGAAGTCGTTCCCGGCGCTGGTCTCGGCGCTGCCCGCGGCGCAGCTCGGCGACGTGGTGTTCTCCCGGACCGACCTGCTCGTCCTGTGCGTGACGGTGCCGCTGATGGCCGGCCTCACCGTGCTCGTCCGGTTCACGCGGCTCGGCAAGGCGATGCGCGCCGTGGCGCAGAACCCGACCGCGGCCGCGCTCATGGGCATCGACGTCGAGCGCGTGATCGGCGCGACCTTCGCGATCGGCGGCGCGCTCGGCGGCTTCGCGACCGTCGTCTACAGCCTCTGCAACCAGACCATCAGCTTCCAGATGGGCTACCGCATGGGTATGGATGCCTTCATCGCCGCGGTGCTCGGCGGCATCGGCAACCTCCCCGGCGCGGTGCTCGGCGGCATCCTGATCGGCGTCACGCGGTCGATGAGCGACCAGTACGTCGAGGCGCGGTGGACCAACACCGTGGTCTTCGGGATCCTGATCCTGATCCTCGTGTTCCGGCCGTCGGGGCTCCTCGGCGCCCGCCTGCGGGAGAAGGTGTGACGATGGAGACCGCCGCGCGCCGCCTGACGACCTCGACGCTGGTGCTCGCCGCGGTGGCCGCGTTCCCGCTCGTCGAGGGGCTCTTGCCGGACGCGTGGCACCTGAGCGACCAGCTGTGCGACGTGTTCGTCTTCGCGCTGCTGGGCCTGGCGCTCAACGTCCTCACCGGGTTCACCGGGCTCCTGAACCTGGGCGTGGCCGCCTTCGCCGCGATCGGCGCCTACACGTTCGCGATCGCCACCTGCGAGATCTATCCGTTCCAGCTGGGCTTCTGGGGCGGGCTCGCGGCGACGCTCGCGGTGGGCGTGCTCTCGGGCCTGGCGCTCGGGGCGCCGACCCTGCGCGTGCGCGGGGACTACCTGGCGATCGTCACGCTGGGATTCGGCGAGATCGTGAAGGACGTGCTGGTGAACCTCGACGTGATCACCAAGGGCACGCAGGGCATCAACCCGCTGCCGGCGCCCGGCATCCTCGGGCACGAGCTCGGCCCGCGTGGGCAGTACTGGCTGCTGCTCGCCATCCTGGTGCTGGTGGTGGTCGGGGTGCGCAGCCTGGAGCGCAGCCGCGTGGGCCGCGCCTGGCTCTCGATCCGCGAGGACGAGCTCGCCAGCCGCGCCATGGGCATCCGCCCGGACCGCGCCAAGATGCAGGCGTTCGCCGCCACGGCGGCGCTCGCGGCGCTGGCGGGCGCGCTGATGGCGAGCCGGCTGTCGAGCTCGGGCGAGCCGGGCAACTACGACTTCCAGATGTCGGTGCTGGCGCTCTGCATCGTGATCGTGGGCGGGATCGGCAGCGTGCGCGGCACGCTCCTCGGCGCGGCGGTGATGGTCGGCATGAACTCGGTGGTGCTCGTCAAGCTCACCGAGCTCGTGGGCAGCGGCGACGCCGCTCCGCCGTCATCCCTGGAGGGCCTTCACGGTCTCGACCGCGCCTGGCACTTCCTGGGCGCGTGGGCGCGCAACGTGCTCGTGAGCCCGACCAACTGGAAGTTCCTGCTCTTCGGGCTGGCCCTCATCCTGATGATGGTGTTCCGCCCTCAGGGCATCCTGCCGCCCACTGAGGTGCACGAGCCGCCGCCCGACGATGCGGGCCCCGCGCCCGGCGCGCCGAAGGGAGCGTCGGCATGAGCGCGATCCTCGACGTACGCGACGTCACCGTGCGCTTCGGCGGGCTGGTGGCCAACGAGCGCGTGAGCCTCTCGGTGCGCGCGGGCGAGATCTACGCGGTCATCGGCCCGAACGGCGCGGGCAAGACCACGCTCTTCAACGCCATCACCGGCATCTACGAGCCGTCCGAGGGCACGGTGCTGTTCCGGGGGCACGAGGTGCGCCGCACGTGGGGCCCGCGGCAGTGGGCCGCGAACGCCGGGGTCGGCGCGGCCAGCGCGGTGCTTGCCGTGCTGGCGCTCAACGCGACCTCGCTCTGGCAGGCGGCGATCGTCGACCGGTATTCCTTCGGCGAGCCGTTCCCGTGGGGCGCGGCGCTGGGGTCCGTCCCGGCCGTTCTCCGCGACGCGGGTGCGTGGCTCACCTGGGGTGCGGCGCTCGCCGCCGGCCTGGTGGGCTGCCTCGCGCACGCGGCGGTGTGGCGGTCGCAGCGGCGCACGCCGGACCTCCTGGCGCGCTCGGGCGTGGCGCGCACGTTCCAGAACATCCGGCTGTTCCCGGAGATGAACCTCGTCGAGAACGTCCTCGTCGGCATGGACCGGCACTTCCGCAGCGGCTTCTGGGCATGCCTGTTCCGGCCGCCGTGGTTCTGGCGGGAGCGCGAGTCGATGCGCCGGCGCGCCTTCGAGCTGCTGCGCTTCGTGGACCTCGGCGAGAGCGCGGCGGACCTTGCGCGAAGCCTGCCCTACGGCCACCAGCGCCGGCTCGAGATCGCGCGCGCGCTGGCCACGGGCCCGAGCCTCGTGCTGCTCGACGAGCCCGCGGCGGGCATGAACCCCTCCGAGAGTGCGGACCTCATGCGCCTCATCCGGCGCATCCGCGAGAGCGGCGTGACGGTCATCCTGATCGAGCACGACATGAAGGTGGTCATGGGGATCTCCGACCGCGTCGCGGTGCTGCAGCACGGGCGCAAGATCGCCGAGGGCACGCCTTCGGAGATCAAGTCCGACCCCGCGTGCATCGCGGCCTACCTGGGCACCGAGGTGCCGGCATGAGCGGGGCGGGGCGCCCCATCCTGCGCGTCTCGGGGCTGCGCCACGCCTACGGCCGCGCCGAGGTGCTGCACGGCATCGACCTCGAGGTCCACCCTGGCGAGATCGTCTCGCTGATCGGCGCCAACGGCGCCGGCAAGTCGACCACGCTGATGTGCATCTCGCGGATCCATCGCGCCACGGCGGGCCGCATCGAGTTCGACGGCGCGCCGATCGACGGCCTGTCGCCCGAGCAGGTGGTGCGCCGCGGGCTGGTGCAGGTGCCCGAGGGCCGCCGCATCTTCCCGCGCCTCACCGTCCTCGAGAACCTGCAGATGGGCGCGTTCACCCGCAGCGACCGCGACGGCGTGGCCGCGGACCTCGAGCGCTCGTTCGCCATGTTCCCGGTGCTGCGCGACCGCGCCACGCAGCTCGGCGGCACGCTCTCGGGCGGCGAACAGCAGATGCTCGCCATCGCGCGCGCCCTGATGAGTCGCCCGCGCATGCTGATGATGGACGAGCCGTCGATGGGCATCGCGCCGCTCCTCGTGCGCAAGATCTTCGAGACGGTGCGCGACGTGCTGCGCGCACAGGGGATGACGATCCTGCTGGTGGAGCAGAACGCCACCGCCGCGCTGCGGATGAGCGACCGGGCGTACGTCATGGAGACGGGGAAGGTCGTGCTGTCCGGTTCCGGGCAGGAACTCCTCCGCGACGAGCGCGTCCGCGCGGCCTATCTCGGTCATTGAGGGCCCGCGGGGCTTTGCGCCGCCGGGCGGGACCCCTACACTCGGGACCGCCATGCGCTCGTTCATCCTCCGTTCCGACCTCGAGCGCCACCGGATCGGCCGGTTCCAGCTGCCGCTCGGGCTCGAGCCAGTCGACCTGCCCGCGCCGGTCGAGGGCTACACCGTGGAGTTCATTCAGTCCGAGGGCGATGCCCCCGACCTGATGCGCTTCTACGCGGTGACGAGCTTCGAGCGCGTGGCGACGCTCCTCGAGGACCTGTTCGAGCTGCTTCCGGACGAGGTCTTCCCGATCGTCGAGGTGGGGTCCAAGGACGCGTTCCGCTCCATGGACTCCTTCACCGCGCGCGAGCCGGTGTCCTTCGACGACTTCATGGAGTCCTGGCGCGACTACCGGCAGGTGCTCCTCGAGGACGGGTCCATCGGCGCCGGCGCACAGGCCGACGAGCCTTGGATGGAGGTGTTCCTCGACAGCTGGAAGGGCATCGAGGTGCAGGCGCCTCCCGGGATGCGCGAGGACGTCGAACGGATCCTCGCCCGACACGGGCTCGAGGAGGTCGACCGCACCTGGCCGGACGACGTCGACGAACGCCTCGAGCCGCCCCTCAACGTGCGCGAGATCCTGGTCCTGGAGAACGAGGAGTGCCCGGACCTCGACGAGATCCTCTTCCAGCTGCGCGAGTCGTGGGGGCTCGAGATCGACGAGGACCCCGAGGAGAACCTCGACGAGAGCGGCCGCCGCCTTGGGCGCACGCTGTGGCACGTGGTCGCGGTGGTCGAGAGCGCCGACGAGGACCATCCGCGCGCGGGATACGCGCTCGCGTGGGCGACCGCGTCGAGCCTCGGCGAGGTGCAGCGCATGGTGGAGTCGCGCATCGAGCTGCAGGACGAGTGGCGCTTCCACGGCCAGTGGTACTCGCTCGACCGCGTGGCCTTCGACGAGCGGCCGGACGGCCTCTCGGCGCTGACGCCGCGCCGAGCGCACAGCGAGATCCACGACTTCCGCATCGAGCCGGCGTGAGCGCGCGGCCCGGCGGCGCTGCGCCCGGTCAGCGCTTGGCCGCGGTGCCGTAGAGGCCCGCGCGGCGCACGTACGACTCGACGTCCGCGGGGAGCAGGTCATCGACGGGTTCGCCCGCCGCCAGCCGCCGCCTGATCTCCGTGCCGGACACGTCGACCGGGTCGATCGGGAGCGTCCAGGCGATCCACCGATCCGCCCATGGTGCGGGAACGGCGGCGCGCACGGCGTCCGGCCACGTCTCGCGCGCGTGCGGCGGGCGCAGGACGACGGCGGGCGTCGCGAGTTCCGCCAGCCGCTCCCAGTCGCGCCAGGTGTGGAAGTTGAGCGCCTGGTCGCTGCCGACCACCAGACGCAGCGGCCCCTGCATCACCTCCCCGGCCCGCTGGCGCCGCAGCACGTCCTCGACGGTGTCGATCGAGTAGCAGGGCGCGCCGCGCTCGGTCTCCCACGGCACCACCACGGCGTCGGCGATCGGCGCGAAGGCAAGCGTCGCCATCGCCAGCCGGTCGGCGGGCGATGCGCCCGCGTCTTCGCGCTGCGGGTTCCGCCACGCGGGGACGACGATCGACTGGCGCGCCTTCAGCAGGGCATCCACGCCGCGCAGCACCTCGACGTGGCGGCGGTGCGGCGGGTCGAACGTGCCGCCGAAGACGACGACCGGCCGAGCTGCGCCCGCGGCATCGGGCGCCGGGCCTGCCGCACCCGCACCGCTCACTCCGCGCCTCCCGCCGGCATCGACTCGAGCGCCGCCGCGACCGCGCGCATCGCGGCCACCGAGCGCGCGCGCAGCGACCGCAGGCGAACGAGGAGGACGGGGCGCGCGATGATCGCGCGCACCACTGCCCAGATCCTCAGTCGGCCGCGGTCGTCGACCCAGTCGCCGATCCCCTCGGGGAGCGTCTCGTCGACGGTGTCGCTGATGCCGCGCACGACCGCCCACTTCCAGCGGCGCGCCGAGGCCACGCGCGCGAACGCCGCCGATTCCATGTCGACGAGGTCCGCGCCGTGGTTGCGCGCCGCACGGTCCTTGGCCTCGGTGCTGGTGAGCACCTGGTCGACCGACAGGCAGCGCGCCGGACGAGGGGCGGAGGTCCCGATGGGCGGCGTCCATTCGCCCCCGTGCGCATCGATCACGTGGCCGACGGCCACGGCGCGGCCCGCCTCGATCGGGGACGTGGCGCCCGCGACGCCGGCCAGCACGACCGTCGCTCCTTCGGGCGGTGCGTCCGCGGACCCGGCCCAGCGCTCCACGCCGGCCGACCGGGGGCCGCAGCAGTGCACCGTCCAGCCGCGCCGGCGGGCAAGGGCGGAAAGGGCGGATCGCTCGAATTCCAACGCGCAGAGGACGTGCATGGCAGGGGGTGGATCGGTATACTTGTTCGCTCGGAACCCGGCCCCATCGTCTAGCCCGGTTCAGGACACATCCCTCTCACGGATGGAACAGGGGTTCGAATCCCCTTGGGGTCACTTCCCCGCCGAGCGCCGGTGTCCGGGCGCTCGGCCTTGTTTTTGGCGCGTTACACTTCCGCGCTCGGCATCGCCGACGGGCCCCATCGTCTAGCCCGGTTTAGGACACCTCCCTTTCACGGAGGTAACGAGGGTTCGAATCCCTCTGGGGTCACTTCCCGGTCACGGAGCTATGGGTTCCGTGCACCCACGGCTAGGCTTGGCGGGCTCGCCCCCACGGGCGAGTCCTCACATGCCCACGCTCCACCCCCGCTTCAACCGGTTGGCCGCCGGCGCGCTTGCGCTCGCGGCGTCGTTTCCCGCCCATGCCGCCATCCGGTACGTGGATGCGTCGCTGAACTCCGGTGCGAACAACGGCACGAGCTGGGCCAACGCCTACCAGGGCATCGGCGGCGTCGCGGCCGCGCTCGCCGCCTCGGTCTCGGGCGACGAGATCTGGGTGAGGGCCGGGACCTACAAGCCCACCACGGGCACGTCGCGCACCGTGTTCCTGACCATGAAGTCCGGCGTGGGGATCTACGGCGGATTCGCGGGCACCGAGGCCGCGCGCGAGCAGCGCGACTGGGCGGCCAACGTCACCGTCCTGACCGGTGACCTGCTCGGCAACGACAGCGGCACCTCGAACCTCGCGGACAACAGCTACCACGTCGTCGTCGGAAGCGGCGCGTCGTCGACCGCGATCCTCGACGGCTTCACGGTGCGCGCCGGGAACGCCAACGGCGCCGGCGCGAGCAACTACGACAAGGGCGGCGGGATCCTGATCGTCTCGGGCGGAGCGCCGACGGTGCGCAACTGCATCTTCCGCGACAACCGCTGCACCTTCGGCGGCGGGGCGGGCTACATCTTCTCGGCGCAGGCGACGTTCACGGACTGCAGCTTCATCGACAACGTGGGCGGCAGCTACGGCGGCGCGTTCGACACCAACGCGGTCACCAGCACCTTCCGCCGCTGCGTGTTCCGCGGCAACAGCGCGTTGCGTGCGGGTGCCTTCGAGACCTACGGCGGCGGGAACACCACCTTCGAGAACTGCCTGTTCACGGCGAACCGCGCCACCGGCTCGGGCGGCGGTGCGGCGATCTGGATCGGCGTCTCCTCGAGCGTCGTGCGCGCCTACAGCTCGACCTTCTCGGGGAACGTCGCCACCAGCACCGCCGGCGGCATCAACACCACCTCGGGCGGTTCGTTCCAGGCCTACAACTGCATCTTCTGGGGAAACAGCGGCCCCGCCGGGCAGACCGCCGCCAACCAGGTGAACGCAGGAGGGGGCACGAACACCGTCGCGCAGTGCATCGTGCAGGGCGGCTTCACGGGCACCGGCAACCTCAACGTCGATCCGCAGTTCGTGAACGCCGCGGGCAACGACTTCCGCCTGCAGCAGACGTCGCCGGGAATCGACTCGGGCACGAACGCGCAGGCGCCGACGGGCGGCATGGCGTCGGACCTGGCGGGGAACGCCCGCTACGTCGACATCGCCTCGGTGCCGGACACCGGCGTCGGCACCGCGCCCATCATCGACCGCGGCGCCTACGAGGTGCAGGTGCCGGCGCCGCCGGCGTGCCCGTGCGACCTCGACGGCGACCAGGCCGTGGACGGCAACGACCTCGGCATCCTGCTCGGGGGCTGGGGCGCCTCGGGTCCGGCCGACTTCAACGGCGACGGGTTGGTGGACGGCAACGACCTCGGCGTGATGCTCGGCGCCTGGGGCCCGTGCTGAGGCGCGGGCCGTGCCCGGACGCGAGATAGCCTGAGTCCGATGCAGCCGGCGCGCACGGTCGAGGTGGTCGCCCCTTCCGGGCGGTCGCGCATCGAGTTCGGGTGCGGACTGCGCCGCCACGTCGGCGAGCGCATGGCGGCGGCCGGCCTCGCCGCATCCGCCGGTGCACGCGTGGCGCTGGTGCGGGACGCCGGCGTGCCGGAGGCCTGCGTCGCGCAGGTGCGCGGCGGGATCGCCGTGCCTGTCGTCGACATCGCGGTGGCCGGCGGCGAGGCGGCCAAGTCGCTCGAGACCGTGGCGGACGTCGCGGCACGCATGCTCGACGGCGGGATCGACCGCGGCGGCGCGGTGGTGGCGCTCGGCGGCGGCGCGGTGGGCGACCTCGCGGGGTTCGTCGCGGCCGCGTACATGCGCGGCATTCCCTGCGTGCAGGTGCCGACGACGCTGCTGGCGATGGTCGATGCATCGGTCGGCGGCAAGAGCGCGGTGAACCTCCTGCGCGGCGACGGCACGCTCGCGAAGAACATGCTCGGGGCGATCGTGCAGCCGCCGCTCGTCGTGGTCGACCCCGAGTGCCTGGCCACGCTGCCGCCGCGCGAGCTGCGCTCCGGCCTCGCCGAGTGCATCAAGCACGCGATCATCGCCGACGAGGCCATGCTGGGCTGGATCGCCGCGCGCGCCGACGCGATCCGGGCGGCGGACCCGTCGACCCTCCTCGAGCTCGTCGACCGCAACGTCCGCATCAAGGCCGCGGTGGTGGCCGGCGACGAGCGCGAGGACGGCCCGCGTGCCGCGCTCAACCTTGGGCATACGTTCGCGCACGCGATCGAGTCGTCGATGCATGCCGCGTGCACGCATGGGGAGGCGGTGGCCATCGGGCTGGTGGCGGCGTCGCGGCTGGCCGCCGCGCTCGGCGCCCCGGCCGCCGGGGCGCTCGAGGAGCGCGTCCGGTCGACGCTCGGCGCCGTCGGCCTGCCGACGGGGTTGCCCGCGCCACGCCCGGCGTCGGTCATGCGCGCCGCCATGGCGTCGGACAAGAAGCGACGGGGCGGGGCGCTCCGGCTCGTGGTCCCGTTCGCGGCCGGGGACGTCCGCACGGGCATCGCCGCGACGGATGAGGCGGTCGACGCGTCCTGGCGGGCGGTCGGCGCGACCTGAACGGCGCGCCGACGGCGCATGGTGCCCGTCGCGTCCGCCGGGGCATTAGTGCAGCGCCCCGCGCGCCCACGCCGATCATCCCCGAGCCGCACGGATGCGCACGCTCGCGATCGTCAACCAGAAGGGCGGGTCGGGCAAGACCACGACCGCCATCAACCTCGCCGCCGCGCTCGCCGAGCGCGGGGAGCGGGTGCTGCTGGTCGACATGGATCCTCAGGGCCACTGTGCGGCGGGACTGGGCGTGCCGGAAGCGCGCATCGAGTTCGGCCTCGCGCAGGCGCTCCTCTGCGAGCCGCCGGGCGGCAGCGACCCGACGGGCTGGCTCTGGGAAGTGTCGAACGGGCTTCGCCTGGCACCCTGCACGGTGGCGCTCGCCGGGCTGGAAAGCGCGCGCGGAGGCCTCGCGGCGCTCGCCGACCGCGACCGGAGGCTCGCCCGCTTCCTGGAGCGCATCTCCGGGTCGTTCGACCGCTGCGTGGTCGACTGCCCGCCGACCATCGGCTACCTGACCTTCAACGCGCTGTGCGCCTGCGACGAGGTGCTGGTGCCGGTCGAGACCGGCTACTTCGCGCTCCGCGGCGCCGAGCGCCAGCTGGCCACGATCGGCGCGCTGGTCGAGCGCCTCGGCCGGTCGCTCCCGGTGCGCGTCCTGCCGACCCTGCACCGCGACGCCAGCCAGCTTTCCCACGACATCCTCGGGGCGATCGGGCGCAAGTTCGCGCCGCACCTCTCGCCCGCGGCCGTCCGCGAGCACGAGGTGCTCCGCGAGGCGGCGAGCTACGGGCAGTCCGTGGTGGCCTATGCCCCAGGAACACCCGCACACGACGACTTCCGCGCGCTGGCGGCGTGGGTCGTGGCGACCGAGGTCCCGGCGCTTGCGCCCTCCGCCACCGCCGAGTCCGGCGTCCCCGGCATCCCGGTGTATGTTCCGGGCACCGCCGAGGGGCCGGGCGCCGTGTTCGACGGATCCGGCCCCGCGACGCCGGCCCAGAGCGGCCGCGCGGCGGAACTCGCGCAGCGGATGCGCGGGCTCGGCGTCCCCGGCGCGGGACGCGAGGTCCCGGCGGCGGAATCGCCGGGCTGAATCGCCGTCACGGAGGATCGTTGCGATGTCCAACGCCGACGCCTACGGGAGCCTGACCGCGCTCTTCACCTCGGGAGGTGGGTCGCCGTCGCATCCGACGTCCGCCGACGGCCCACGCGTCGGCGAGGTGACGGTGGTGCTCGTCGGCAACCTGCCCGTCATGGCCGGCCTGTGGACCACGCAGTTCGCGGACGAGGTGGCGCGCGCGCACGGCCCGACGGCGCTCGTCCGCTTCGAGCGCGAGGACGTGACGCTCGAGCTCCTGCGCGCCGACGGGCGTCAGGTGCCGCCGCCGGGTGCGGGTGCCGTCGCCGGCTGGCTGCCGCGTGCCGCCGCCGGGCTCCGCCGCTGGGTGGCGTGCGTGCCCGCGGAGGCGCCGCCGGTCGATGCCGTGATCGGCGCCGAGCGCGTGGTGCTCCTGATGGGCGCCGACGAGGCGGCCGTCACCGGCAGCTACCTGCGCCTCAAGCAGCTCTCCGACGAGTGCACCAACCGCGGGCACCCGCTGTCGAAGGTCGGCGTCGCCATCGCGGGCGCATCGCCCGAGCAGGCGGACCAGGCCTATGCGCGCCTCGGAGACGCGGTGCGGTCGTTCCTGGGGATCGAGACCGACCTCGCCGCGCGGCTGCCGCGCATCGAGCGCGTCGAGTCGAGCGCGCGCGCGACCTACCCGGCGTCCGAGTGCCCGGGCGCCGCGGAGTTCCTGCAGTCCCTGCGCCGCGCGCGCGAGGCGGCGGCGCGGCGTTTCGACGACACCGCCGAGGCCCCGGCGCCGATTCCGATCGACGCGTCGGTGCATGCGAAGCCGGCTGTGCCGAAGGCGGTCGCACCGGCCGCGCCGGCGACGC
>CAYTYU010000029.1:0-21087 GCA_964440815.1 uncultured Chitinophaga sp. | reverse complement strand
CGCGCGCAGCTTGCAGATCTCCTCGAAGAACTCGTTGTGGCTGTTGAAGAAGAAGCTGAGCCGCGGCGCGAACGAGTCGACCGGCATCCCGCGCCGGATGCACGCCTCGGCGTACTCCATGCCGTCGCGCAGCGTGAAGGCCAGCTCCTGCGTGGCGGTCGAGCCGGCCTCGCGGATGTGGTAGCCCGAGATGCTCACCGAGTTCCACTTCGGCAGCTCCTGGGCGGCGAACTCGATGGTGTCCACCACCAGCTTCACGCTCGCCTCGGGCGGGTAGATGAACTCGTTCTGCGCGTGGAACTCCTTGAGGATGTCGTTCTGCAGCGTGCCGCCGATCGACGTCCACGGGATGCCGCGCTCCTTCGCCATCGCCAGGTACATGGCCCAGATCACCGCGGCGGGGCCGTTGATCGTCTGGCTCACCGTGACCTCGCCCACCGGGATGTCCGCGTACAGGCGGTGCATGTCCTCGATGGTGCTGATCGCAACGCCGCAGCGGCCCACCTCGCCGGCCGACAGCGGGTCGTCGGAGTCGCGCCCCATCAGGGTGGGCAGGTCGAACGCGGTCGAGAGGCCGGTGTTCGCCTTGGTGCCCTTGGCGTTCTCGAGCAGGTACTTGAACCGGCGGTTCGTGTCGTCCGCCGAGCCGAAGCCCGCGAACTGCCGCATGGTCCACAGGCGGCTGCGGTACATCGTCGAGTGCACGCCGCGCGTGAACGGGAACCTGCCGGGCTCGCCGATGCGCGCGTGCGGGCTCGACGGGTCGGCGGCGTCCTGGGTCTCGACGGTGGCGGGGCCGTAGCGCTCGTCGACGACGTAGCCCGAGATCGTCACCGTCTCCGGGTCGACCGGGGCGGCGGCGGGGGCAGGCGAGGTCGCGGGGCGCGTGGAGGCGGTGGACTTGGCGGCCATGCGGCGATTGTAGGGACGGGCAGCAACCGGCCGGACTTTCCCCAAGGAAAGCGGCCCGTCCCTAGACTCCCCGCCCATGCCCCGAATCGCCGCACGGATCGCCGTCGCATGCTCGCTCGCTGCCTCCCTCGTCGCCTGCGCCCAGCGCCGGCCGGTGCAGGAGGAGCAGGAACTGCTCCGGGAGCGGGTCGAGCTGCGCGAGAAGCTGTCGAAGGAGGGACTCGACATCATGACCGGGCTGATCGAGCGCATGCGCGAGCGCCGCGCAAAGGACCCGAACGCCACGCTCGACGTGCTCGCAATCTCGGGCGGCGGCGACTGGGGGGCGTTCGGCACCGGGTTCCTCCGCGGCTGGGGCGAGGTCAAGGACCCGGCCATGAGGCGGCCCGAGTTCGACGTCGTCAGCGGGGTCAGCACGGGAGCCCTCATCGCGCCCTTCGCGTTCCTCGGCACCGAGCAGGACCTCCAGACCGTCGATGACCTGTACCGCAACCCGAAGGCCGACTGGGTGCGCACGCGCGGCATCCTGTTCTTCCTTCCCGACAACGCCAGCTTCGCCGAGGTGCCGGGGCTCGAGCGCGAGGTCGACGAGGTGATCTCGGACAAGTTCATCGAGCGCGTGGCCGAGCAGAGCGCCCAGGGGCGCGTCCTCCTCATCAACACCACCAACCTCGACGACGGCAGCCCACAGCCGTTCCGCTGGGGACGCGAGGCACAGGCGGCCGTCGCGGCGCACGACCCGACCAAGCTGCGCAACATCCTGCTTGCCTCGAGCGGCATCCCCGGGGCGTTCCCGCCGCGCGAGATCGACGGATCCATCTACGTCGACGGCGCCGTCACGAGCAACATCATCTACGGCGGCAACGCCAGGCGCGGCGCCTCCTTCGGCGCCATCTGGAAGCGCATGTACCCGGACGAGCCCGTGCCGGCCATCCGCTTCTGGGTGATCCTCAACAACTATGCGGACGCGCAGCCGCGCACCGTGCAGCCCACGTGGCCGTCGGTGATCGAGCGGAGCCTGGAGATCGCCGTGCGGGCGTCCACGACGATCGCGCTGCGCCACCTCTACGCCATGACCGAGGCCTCAGAACTGCGCGGCGAGGGCGAGATCGACGTTCGCTGGGTGGCGATCCCCAGCTCCTGGAAGGCGCCCGAGGAGGGCATCTTCAAGGCGGCCACGATGCGCAGCCTGTCGGACCTCGGCATGCAGGTCGGGCGCGACCCGGCATCGTGGCAGACGGAATCTCCCTGAACGGCGCGCCGCTCACGCGGTGAAGGCGCGCACGTGCGCGCCCACCGCCTCGGTCACCACGGCAAAGATGCGCCCGAGGTGGCTGCGCACCTCCACGCGCTGCGTGCCGCCCACGCCGGCCGGATGCACTGCCTCCACGCGCAGCGATCGCCCGAGCAGGTCCGCCGGCGCGCGCTCGGCCTTGACGACGGCTTCCTTCGCGCACCACATGCGAAGCGGCCACGCGTCGTCGCACCACGCAAGCCGGTCCTCGCCGCTGCGGGCGGCGAGCTGGCGCAGCGCCGACGCACCGCGCGCGTCCGCGGGCTCGCAGTCGATTCCCGCGTGCGGCACGCCGGGCATCGCGATCGCCCCCCCGCCGAGGCCGGCCGCATGCGCGAGCGCGATCGGCGGGGCGGAGGGATGGTCGAAGCGCGGCGCGCCGGAGGCGTCGTGCACCACGGGCGCGCGCTGCCACCCCGCCTCCCCGAAGGCAGCGCGCCACGCCTCGATCGCCTCGGCGAGGGCAACGCGGCTCGCGAGGCGCCCGGCGGTGCGGCGGGCGCGCACGTCCGCGCCGGCGATCGGCGCGGGAATCGACCACCGGACGACGAGCCCGCGCTCAGCGGGCAAGCTTCGCGACCTCGTCGGCCCAGGTCCCGAAGCTCTTCTCGACCGAGCCCCACTCGCTCAGCTTCTCGAGCGAGAAGCGCTCGGTGGAGCGCTCGTGCGTGAACGAGAGCAGCTCGCGGCGCGTCCTCGAGTCCAGGACCTCGATGCGGATCGCCGAGTAGCCGTAGCCGGTTCGCCCGACCTGCGTCTGCGGCGCGAGGTTGCGAAGGGGCGTGTTCGGCACCGCGCGCATGATCCACGTGCGCACCAGGAGCGTGCCGTCGCCGATCTCGCCGACCGGCCTGCAGCGGTCGCCGAATGCCCGCTTCAGGTCGTCACGCATGGTGTCCTGCAGGGAGCGCAGCTGTGCGGGGCTGACGTCGGCGCCCTGCGTGGCCTCGGGCGCGATCGACGGCTCCTCGACGAAGACCTTGGAGTACCCGGAGAAGTCCGCGCCGGGGGCACGCACCACCACCGGGTCGCTCGGCGCGATCGACTCGGGGGCGGAGGGCTTCATGGGATCGGGGCCGCCGATCCGCGCGCGGCAGCCCGGGGGCGCGGCGAGGAGCGACGCAGCGGCGACGGCGAGGAGGGCGCTTCGGATGCTCATGGGCGAGGCAGGGTAACCGCCTCCCGCGCGCCCGTCACACCGCGAAGTAGCCCGCGCCCGGGTGGTGCACGACGATGGCGCTCGTCGACTGCTCGGGGTCGATCTGGTGGTTCTCGGTGAGGCGGCAGCCGATCCGCTCGGGCTGCAGCAGCCGCCACAGCTTCTCCTGGTCGGACATGTCCGGGCACGCGGGGTAGCCGAAGCTGTAGCGGCAGCCGCGGTACTTCTGCTGGAAGAGCTCGCGGATGCGCGGAGAGTCCTCGTGCCCGATGCCGAGCTCCGCGCGCATGCGCTTGTGCCACAGCTCGGCCAGCGCCTCGGCGCACTCGACGCCGAAGCCGTGGGCATAGAGGTACTCGGTGTAGCGGTTCGAGTCGAAGAGTGCCTTCGCACGCTCGGTGGCGCGCGGGCCCATGGTGACGCAGGTGAAGCCGACCACGTCACGCACGCCGCCCGCACCATCGCGGAAGAAGTCGCTGATGCACAGCCGGCGGCCCGACTTCTGCCGCGGGAACGAGAAGCGCTCCAGCTCGCGCGCCGGGTCCTGCGGGTCGTACACCGCCACGTCGTCACCCATGCGCGCGCACGGGAACCACCCGTACACCACCTGCGGCCGCAGGAAGCCGTCGCCCGCCTCGCGTGCCTCGGCCTGCAGCCGGGCGAGCGCCGGCCGCGCCTCGCGGTCGAGGAGCGCCTCGTACGCGTCGGCGTCGAGGGCCCCGGGCTTCAGGCCCCACTGCCCGCGGAAGAGCGCGTTGTGGTTGATGAACGGGAACACCTCGTCGAGGTCGACGTGCGCCACCACGCGCGCGCCCCAGAAGGGCGGCTCGGGGATGCGCTCGACCGGCTCGATCGCGCCCGCGGCGCGCGATGCCTCGGTGCCCAGCGTGCCCTGCTCCCCGCGCGCGGCGGCACCGCCGTCGGGGCTTGCGACCGCCACCGCGCCGGCGGCCGCGTCCTTGCCCGGCGCGCACGCGCGCGATGCGGCCACGCGCGCATCCACCGCGCGGCGCTTGCCCAGGCGCTCGTCGATCTCGGCGTCGACCCGGGCGAGCGCCCCGCTTGCCAGCGCATCGCACACCGACAGTCCCTCGAACGCGTCCTTGCCGTAGTAGAGGGAGCCGCGGTAGATCGAGCGCAGCGTGCCCTCGGCATAGTGGCGCGTGAGCGCCGCGCCGCCCAGGAGGACCGGCACCTTCAGGCCGCGCTCGTTCAGCTCGTGGAGGTTCTGCTCCATGACGGCCACGCTCTTCACCAGCAGGCCGCTCATCCCCAGGGCATCGGCCTTGGTGCGCTCCACCGCCTCGAGCATCGCCGAGAGCGGCTGCTTGATGCCGATGTTGTGCACCTCGAAGCCGTTGTTCGTCAGGATGATGTCGACCAGGTTCTTGCCGATGTCGTGCACGTCCCCGGAGACGGTCGCCAGCACGATGCGCGCCTTGGCGCGCCCGGTCGCGCCGGCCTTCTCCATGTGCGGCTGCAGCAGCGCCACCGCCTTCTTCATCACCGACGCGCTCTGCAGCACGAAGGGAAGCTGCATCTTTCCCTCGCCGAAGAGGTCGCCGACCACCTTCATGCCGGCCAGCAGGTGGTCGTTGATGACCTCGAGCGGCCCGTAGCGCTCCAGCGCGCGGTCCAGGGTGGCCTCCAGCGCCTTGTCCTCGCCGTCGATGATGTGGCGCTGCAGCGCCTCCTCGACCGGCAGGTCGGCGAGCGTCCGCTTCGCCTCCACCGACTCGGTGCCCTCCGGGAAGAGCCCGATGAAGTGGAGCAGCGGGTCGAAGTTCTCCGGCATCCCCTCAGGCCGGGCGTCGCCGCGGCGGTCGAAGATGAGCCACATCGCCGCATCCCACTGCTCGCGCGGGATGCGGTTCTGCGGCAGGATCTTGCTTGCGTGCACGATGGCCGCCGTGAGCCCGCGTGCGCGCGCCTCGTGGAGGAACGCGCTGTTGAGCACCGCGCGCGCCGCGGGCTTCAGGCCGAAGCTGATGTTCGAGAGCCCGAGGAGGATCTGGCACCTCGGAAACCGCTCCGAGATCCGCCGGATGCCCTCGAGGGTCTCCAGGCCCAGGCGCCGGTCCTCCTCGTTGCCCGTGGCGATCGTGAAGGTCAGCGGGTCGAAGAAGAGGTCGTCCTCGTCGAGGCCCCACTTGCGGGTGAAGAGGTCGTGGATCCGCGAGGCGATCTCCAGCTTGCGGTCGGCGGTCTTCGCCATGCCCGCCTGCGGGTCCTCGTCGATGGTGAGCGCCACGCACGCCGCGCCGTAGCGCCTCAGCAGCGGGCAGATCTCGTCGAGCCGGCGCTCGCCGTCCTCGAGGTTGATGCTGTTGACGATGCAGCGGCCTCCCGAGCGCTTGAGCGCCGCCTCGATGACGTCGGCCTGCGTGCTGTCGACCATGAGCGGGGCGTTGACGTGCTGCACGTAGCGCGACGCCACCTCGGCCATGTCCTTCACGCCGTCGCGGCCCACGAAGTCGACGCAGACGTCGAGCAGGTGGCTGCCGTCGCGCATCTCCTCCTTGGCCATGCTGACCAGGCCGTCCCAGTCGCTCGCGTCGAGGAGGTTCTTGAACTTCTTGCTGCCGTTGGCGTTGGTGCGCTCGGCGACGATCAGGAAGCTGTTGTCCTGGCGGAACTCGGTGAAGCCGTACAGGCTCGAGCAGCCGGGGGTGCGCACCGCGGCGCGCACGGGCGCGGGCCGCCCGCCCACCACCTCGCGCAGCGCGCGGATGTGGTCGACGGTGGTGCCGCAGCAGCCGCCGACGATCCCCGCGCCGAACTCGTCGAGGAACCGCCGCATGGCGACGGCGAAGGCGTCCGGGCGCAGCGGGTACTCGGTGCGGCCGTCGACCAGGATCGGCAGGCCGGCATTGGGGATGACGCTGAAGGGCCGGTCCCAGTGCTTCGCGAGGTAGGCGACGTGCTCGGCCATCTCGGTGGGGCCGGTGGCGCAGTTGAGGCCGAGGCTTGCGATCGGGAACGGCCGCAGCGCGTTCACCACCGCGGCGATGTCGGAGCCGAGCAGCATGGTGCCCGTGGTCTCCATGGTCACGCTCGCCAGGATCGGGATCTCATCGTGGGTCTTCCCGGACGCGCCCAGCGCGTCGAGGCACGCGTTCACCGCGCACTTCACCTGCAGGAGGTCCTGGCACGTCTCGACGATCAGGCAGTCAGCACCGCCATCGACCAGCCCGCGCGCCTGCTCGCGGTAGGAGTCGAGCATCGACTCCCACGTGGCCTGGCCGAGCGTGATCAGCTTGGTGCCCGGGCCCATCGAGCCGGCGACGAAGCGCGGGCGGTCGCGCGTCGAGAAGCGGTCGCACGCGGCGCGCGCCACGCGCGCGGCCTGCACGTTGAGTTCGTATGTCCAGCCGACCATCTCCTGGTCGAACTCGGCGGCCACGAGCTTGTTGGAACCGAACGAGTCGGTCTCGACGACGTCGGCGCCGGCGGCGAGGAAGCCCTCGTGGATGCGCTGGATGAGGTCGGGGCGGCTGCGGACGAGGATGTCGGTGCAGTTCTCCCGGCCGAGGTAGTCCTCGGGCCGGCAGTCGGCGCAGGCGTGGATGCTCGTCCCCATGGCGCCGTCAAAGACGACGACTCCGGAATCGAGCGCCTTCAGGAACGGGCTGCGCATGCGGGAAACGGTACCTTCGGCACTCGACGCAATCAACCGTTCATCCGGATGAACGGATGGATCAGGGGAGTGGCGCGTGTTGTAGTGGTTATCGGCAACTATTGCTCCCGAGCGGGCAGTGGCCCGCACCATTGACAGACCCACTTATCTGTCAAGGGGGGTAGCATTCCGCTCCCCGTGGCCCGCCCCGCACGCATCCGGATCGAGACGACGAAGGCCTGGGAGGCGATCCTCTCGCCCGTGCGCCGCGAGATCGTCGACTCGATGCAGAAGCTCGGCCCGTGCTCGATCGCCGACGTGGCGCGCGACACCGGCCGCCCGGCGGACGGGCTCTACCGCCACGTGGCGGTGCTGGTGAAGAGCGGCTTCCTGAAGGACGCAGGAACGCGCACGGGCCGGCGCAACGCCGAGCGGCTCTACGACGCCGCCGCCAACGACTTCATCGCCCCGCGGGTCCGGCGCGACGCGACGGGCGCGGAGCGCGAGACCATCGTCCGCACCGCGGAGGCGCTGGCGAAGTCGTCGGTCCGCGCGCTGCGCGGCTCGGCCGCGTCCGGGCGCATCCACTGCGAGGCGGACTCCCGCAACTTCACCCTGCTCCACCTGACGACGTGGCTGACGCCCGCGCGGTTCGAGGAGCTGCGCACCCTGGTGTTCCGCATGGACGCGTTGCTCGAGCGCGGACGCCGCGACCGCACGGGCGACCCGTACGAGGTCTTCGCGCTCGCCACGCCCGTGACGCGGCGCCCCGGACCGAGCGCCCCGGCACGAAGCGCCGCCCGCAAGGGAAGGAAGGCCCGATGACCCCGGCCACCGCCTCGTTCGCCGGCCTGGCCATCGCCATGGGCGCGCTGCTTGCCTCCGGGCACGACGGCCGCCCCTGGCCGGGAACGGCCGCGCCCGCCGCCGTGGCCGCGGCGGATCCCGCCACGCGTGCACGGAACGCCGAGACGTTCGACGCCATGTGGACCATCGTGCGCGATTCGCATTGGGATCCGCAGGCGGTGGGCGCCGCATGGGATGCCGTGCGCGACGAGTTCCGACCGAAGGCCGAGGACGCCGCGGACGCCGACTCCCTCCGCTCGGTCCTCGACCAGGCGCTCGCGCGCCTGGGGCAGAGTCACTTCAGCATCATCCCGGGCGAGCTCTCGTCCGCCGCGCCCGATGCAGCCCTGCTGCGCGAGGGCCGCTCGGGCGTCACGCTGTCCCTCATGCCATCGGCAGGCGGCGACGGCTTCGACGCGATCGCAGTCGGGGTGGATCCCGGCTCCGCCGCCGAATCCGCGGGACTCGAGCCCGGCATGCGCGTCGTCTCCATCGACGGTCGACCGCTTGCCGCGCGCCTCCCCGCGGGCGACGGGCTCGAGCGCTTCGAGCGCGCCATGGTCGCGGAGGCACGCGCCTCGGGCGACCCAGGCGAGACGCGTGCCTGGCTCGTCGAGGACCCCGATGGCCAGACGCGTGAGCTGCGCGTCACCTATGCGCTCGACGAGCGGCCCCGCGCCAAGTTCGGCACCCTCCCCGCGGCGCCCACCGAACTCACCTGGCGCCACCTCGACGAGACCGAGCGCGAGCGCTGGGGCGCGGGCCGCCACGAGATCGGCCTCATCTCCTTCAACATCTGGCTGATCCCGGTGATGAAGCCCTTCGACCAGGCGATGGACACGCTGCGCTCGGCGGACGGCATCGTCCTCGACCTGCGCGGGAACCCTGGCGGCATCGGCGCGATGTCCATGGGGATCGCCGGACACTTCACCGCCCAGCCGGAGCGCCTCGGCGAGATGCGCACGCGCGACACGCGGCTCTCCTTCGTCACGAATCCGCGCCGCACCGACTCGCAGGGGCGCCCGGTCGAGCCCTACGCCGGGCCGCTTGCCATCCTGGTGGACGAGCGCAGCGCCAGCACCACCGAGATCTTCGCCGGCGGCCTGCAGCACCTCGGGCGCGCGCGCATCTTCGGAGCACGCACCGCCGGCGCGGCGCTCCCGGCCGCGATGACGCCGCTCCCCAACGGCGACATCTTCCTGCACGCCTTCGCCGACTACCGGCTCCCGGACGGCGCCGCGCTCGAGGCCTCCGGCGTGCGGCCCGACAACGACCACCCGTACGGCCGCGCCGACTATGCGCGCGAGGGCGATCCCGCGCTCGCCGAGGCCGTGCGCTGGATCGCCTCCGTGCAGCGCGCGCCGCGTGCACGCGTGACCGACGAACGAACCGACACGACCGACGACCCCGAACCTGAGGATCCGCAATGAAGCTCCGCACCAACGCCGTCGCCACCCTGCTCGCCTCCTCGCTCGGCCTCGCGGCCGCGCACGCCCAGGCCCCCGCCGCCCCGGCGAAGCCCGCGACGCCGCCCGCCGCGCCTGCGGCCCCGGCTGCCCCTGCGGCGCCCGCGGTGCCCGCCGCCCCGGCCGGCCC
Source organism: uncultured Chitinophaga sp. (assembly GCA_964440815.1). GTDB lineage: Bacteria > Planctomycetota > Phycisphaerae > Phycisphaerales > SM1A02 > UBA966. Next base: position 11,664 of record CAYTYU010000029.1, on the reverse strand, counting down.
GCGCAAGCTCACGCACGAAGGCGCGATGCCTTCCGCCAAGGAGATCCTCGCCAAGCACCTCGCCGCGATCGGCGGAGATAAGGCATGGGAGGCCAAGACCGGCATGAAGACTGAGGGTGCGATGGAAGTCCCGGCCGCGGGCCTGAAGGGCACCATGAAGATGACGGCGATGGTCCCGGCGATGGTGCTCGTCGAGATCGACCTCCCCGGCATGGGCAAGACCGCCTCCGGCTTCGACGGCACCACCGGATGGTCGTCGGACCCGATGCGCGGACCCTCGCTCATGGGCGAGCAGGAGGTCGCGCAGCTCAAGCGCGACGGCAACTTCCGCCGCGACCTCGATCTCGCGCGCGACCCCGGCACCGCCGAGGTCCTGGGCCTCTTCGAGTTCGAGGGCACGCCCTGCTGGCAGGTGCGCACGCCCTGGGCCAACGGCACCGACGCCATGAACTACTACGAGAAGGACTCGGGCCTGCTGAAGGGCATGTCGATGTCCGCCTCCACGCCGATGGGCGAGCTGCCGGTGACCATCGTCACCAGTGACTACAAGGACTTCGACGGCGTGAAGGTCGCCGCGCGCACCGTCGCCAAGGGCATGGGACAGCAGCAGGTCATGACGATCGAGAAGGTCGAGTGGAACGACGCCGAGGCGGACGACTTCGCGCTCCCCGCGGAGATCAAGGCGCTGCGCGACGCGCCGAAGGCCCCCACGGCCCCGGCCGGCGGCGCGCCGGCGCCCAAGGCGCCCGCCGCCCCGGCACCGCCCGCAGGCACCAAGTGAGCCGGCCGGCGATCGAGCTCCGCGGGGTCGTCAAGCGCTTCGGCGCGGTCACCGCCGTCGGCGGCATCGACCTCGCCATCCCGCGGGGCTCGCTCACGGGCTTCATCGGCCCCAACGGCGCCGGCAAGAGCACCACGATCCGGATGATCATGTCGATCATCCACCCGGACGCCGGCAGCGTCGAGGTGCTCGGCGCCACCGCGCTCGAGGCGAAGGACCGGATCGGCTACCTGCCCGAGGAGCGCGGCCTCTACCGGAAGATGCGCGTCACCGAGTTCCTCCGCTACATGGCCACGCTGAAGGGCGTGCCGCCGGCGGAGGCGGGGCGACGGATCGCCGCGTGGCTCGAGCGCGTGCAGCTGCCCGAGGCCGCGAAGCGCCGGTGCCAGGAGCTCTCGAAGGGCCAGCAGCAGAAGATCCAGTTCATCGCGAGCGTCATCCACGAGCCCGACCTCGTCATACTCGACGAACCCTTCAGCGGACTCGACCCGGTCAACGCGCGGCTCCTGAACGGCCTGATCCGCGAGCTGCACGCCTCGGGCCGAACGATCATCTTCTCGACCCACGTGATGCACCAGGCGGAGCAGCTCTGCGACCGCATCGTGCTGATCAACCGGGGCGAGAAGATCCTGGACGCCACCATGCCCGAGATCCGCGCGCGCTTCGACCCGCGCACCGTGGTCGTGGAACCCGCCGACCACGACCCGGCGTGCGCGGACGCGCTCGGCGCGATCGACGGCGTGGAGCGCGCGGCATGGCTTCCCGAGCGGCGGGCCGCAGAGCTGTCGGTTGCGCGCGGCGCCGACCCGCAGGCGGTGATGCGCGCGGCGATGGACCGGGTGGAGGTGCGCGCGGCCGAGCTGCGGCGCACCACGCTCGACGACGTGTTCGTGGAACTGGTCGGCGCCCCGGCGCCTTCGAGCGAGGAGAGCGGCAATGGCTGAGCGGGGCGCGGTGCGCAAGGTGGTCTCGGTTGCCGTGCGCGAGTTCCGCGCGACGGTGCTCACGAAGGGCTTCGTCCTCGGCGTCGTGCTTGCGCCGGTGATCGGCGGCGCGGCGATGCTCATCGCCGGATGGGCCGCGATGCAGGGGATGGCCCCCGTGAGCGGCACGCTCGCGATCCTCGATCCCACGGGCAGCGTCCCGCCGCTCGCGGCCGACGAGCTCTCCGCCGAGCGCCAGCGCCGGGAGTCGCGGCGTGCGCTCGAGGAAGGCGCCGAGATGCTGCCCGCCGGCGCCCGCGAGCAGGCGCGCGCCGCCGCCGCCTCGGCGACCCCGAACGTCGACATCCGCGTCGAGGCCGTCGCGGACCCCGCGCGCGAGGGGGAGCTGCGCGCCCAGGTCGCGGACGGATCGCTCCTCGGCCTGGCGATCGTCGGCGAAGGCGCGCTCGCGCCGCGCGTCGCGGGCGCCGATGCCGCGGCCGATGCCGCCGGGTTCACGCTCATCGTGCCGCCGACGAGCGCCCCGCGCGTCACCGGGCTGCTCGAACGCTCGGTGGCGCAGGCGATCGTGCGCGCGCGCGTCGCGCGCGCCGGCGCGGACTGGGCGTCGCTCGATGCGCTCATGGCGGCGCCGGACGCATCGGTGCGCCGGCTCGCCGAGGACGGCACCGAGGCGTCCGAGAGCGTCGCCGCACGGCTCCTCATGCCGCTCGGCTTCATGATGCTGGTCTGGATCGCCACGTTCTCGAGCGGCCAGTACCTCCTCACGGCCACCATCGAGGAGAAGTCGAACAAGGTGATGGAGGTGATCCTCAGCGCCGTGAGCCCGATGCAGCTGCTCACGGGCAAGATCCTCGGCTACGCGATGGTGTCGGCCCTCATCGTCGGCGTCTACGGCAGCGTGGGCATCGCGGGCCTCGCGGCCGCGGCGATGGCCGACCTGGTGTCGCCGTGGTCGCTCGCCCTGCTTGCCGTCTACTTCGTGATGGCCTACGGGTTCGTTGCCACGATGATGGCCGGCGCCGGCAGCGCCGTGAGCGACCTGCAGGAGGCGCAGGGCCTGCTGACGCCGATCATGCTGGTCCTGACGCTGCCGCTGCTCCTCTTCATGCCGGTGACCGAGCACCCCAACGGCTGGATCGCCACGACGATGAGCTTCGTGCCGCCGGCGATCCCATTCATCATGGCGCTGCGCCTGGCAGCCTCGGGCGACCCCGTGCCCGCGTGGCAGGTCGCGGCCACGCTCGTCTGGGGCTTCGCATGGGTGGGCGTCTTCCTGTGGGCCGGCGCCAAGGTGTTCCGGGTCGGCATCCTGATGCAGGGCAAGCCGCCCACCCCGCGCGAACTGTGGCGCTGGATCCGCATGGCTTGAGCGCGGCAGGCATCCGCACCGCCCGCACGCGCGCCCGCGGCGCCTAGAGTGCGCCCGTGGGCGCGGACGTCATCCTCACCGCCGTGGTGCTGGCGCTGGTGGCCCTGGTGTGCGCGGCCGGCATCGGCGTCACCTGGTGGGCGCTCTTCGGGGACAAGGCGCGCGGCCGGCGCCGCTGCCCGCGCTGCTGGCACGACCTCTCCGGCACGCCCGGGCGCACCTGCGGCGAGTGCGGCTTCGAGGCGATCGACGAGCCGGAGCTCTTCGCCACGCGCCGGCGCTGGCCGATCGCGGTGTCGAGCGTCGCCTTCATCCTGGCGGTGGCCGGCTGGGTGCGGCTCACGGTGCTCGACGGCCGCTGGTCGTCGTACGTGCCGGACGCCGCGCTCGGGGTCATCGTCTCGGTGACGCCGGGCGAGTCGCTCCCCGCATGGACGCTCCAGGAAGTCGCGGGGCGTGCGGCGATCGGCACGCTCGGCGCCGAGCGCACGGCCTCCATGCTCGAGTCGCTCGCCGGCACGGGCGTGCCGATTCCCGCCACCGACCCGCGTGCACGCACGATCTCGGCGCTCGCCGGCTGCGATCCCGTGGAGTTCGCGGTCACCGCCGACGACCCGCAGGCCGTGGCTGCGGCGCGCACCGAGGCGCGGCGCGCCTTCGAAGCACGTCGCGCGACTGCGCTTGCCGCGATGCCGACGTGGCTCGCGGTGCGCACGCCCGCCGCCTGGCCGCGCGGCGAGCCGGTCTCGGCGTCGGCGTGGATCTGGGCCCCGGGCCGCGGCGCCGAATGGCGGGTGCGCGTCTCGGGCGGCGACGGCACGTGGCTGGCCGGCCAGTCCGCACGCTGGAGCGACTGGGTCGACCGCGCGTTCCTCCTCACGCTGCCGCCGCCGGACGCGGACGGCCGCCTTGCCACGCGCATCGAGGTCGAGACGCGGCACCCCGACGAGGCCGGTGCGCTCGGCCCATGGCGCACCGACGGCGCGGTCGAGGTGGTTCGCACGCTCGCGCCGCTCGACGCCGGTCGCCCGGTTCCCGTCGATGGTGGCGTACTGCGCGAGCAGGCCGCGCGCGCCTTCTCGCTCCCGGTGACCGCGTGGGCCGACGACGAGCGGCCGGTCACCTTTGCCTTCGACCCGCGCATCGCCGACGACGCCGAGTCGAAGGACGGCCCGCTCCTCATGGGCGTCGCGGTGGAACTCCTGGAAGGCGATGCGGTGCGGCGACGCGTCGAGTTCTGGTGGAGCGGCGACCGCCGCACGATCGGCTCCGAGATCGTGCTCGAGGACCTGCCCGCGCTGCGGCGCCTGCGCGACCGCCTGCGCACGGGCGCCGCGGCACGCGACACGCCCGCCGACACCCCGCGCCCGACCGACGACGACGCCGTCCGGCCGCTCGAGGGATGGACGCTGCGAACGACCGGCCTTCGCGAGGTGGCCATGCGAAACCCCGGCACCTGGACCGCCTACCCCGGGGCCCGCTACTGGGCCGGACGCGTGGAAGCCCCGGCGGAAGGCGGTTTCCGCGACGAACGGGCCCCTTTGCGGCGCAGCTGGCGCATGCCACCGGGGGATTCCGCCCCCCGGCCGTGAGCCGGATCGGGCGCCGATTGCGCCTCATGGGGTGGCCGTCGAGCAGTTCGCCGGCCCTCCCTTTCCCGGACGCCCGGCCCCCTTCCCGGTCCGTCCCGACTCCCCCGCCGATGCTCTCACTGCATCCACGCCTGTCGGCGTCCCCGACCTTCGCCTGCGCGCGCCTGCGCTACGGCCCCTCGGCCGAGTGCGACCACGAGTGGTTCCGCCCCGACGCGGACCGCGCGGGCGGCTTCGACGTTCGCGACGCGCACATGCTCGTCCTGGAGGACGAGTGCACCGCTGCCACGGTGGGCGAGTCCGTCGAGGTCGAGCTGGTGATCGAGCCGGGCGCCGGCGGCGGCACGGTGGAGCTCGCGCACGTCCTGGCGCCCGGCAGCTTCGTGCATGCGAGCGACTCGCTCGACCTGCCGATCGCCGACCGCGAGGGCCCGAGCGGACCGCGGCGCATGCGGCTGCGGCTCGGCGACGGGCCGATGCGGATCAACGCACGCCTCACGGGCGGCACGCGACTCACGGTTCGGCTCTCGACCTGAAAGTCTCAGTGCGGCGCGATCGCGCCAGCCACGGCGCGCAGCTCGGCCGCCATGTCCTCGGCGCACGCGTGGCGGTCGGCCGGGTCCTTCGCAAGCGCGCGCGCGAAGAACGCGCACGCCGCATGGCCCGCGGGCACGGCGCCGGCCTCGTCGATGCCCAGGGCGGGGGCCGCGACGATCGCGCGCAGCACCTCGGCCGAGGTCAGGCCATCGAGGTCGTACGGCATCCGGCCGGCAAGCAGCTCGTAGGCCACCACCGCCAGCTGGTAGAGGTCCGAGCGGCGGTCGGCGCGGCGCGCGTGGCCGCCGGCCTGCTCCGGGCTCAGGTACGCGAGCGTTCCGACGATCTGCCCGGTGACGGTGTTGCCGTCCCCCGAGCGCATGTCGCCGTGCGAGACGCGGGCGGCGCCGAAGTCGATGAGCTTCGGCATGCCGTCCGGACCGACCAGGATGTTGGCAGGCTTCACGTCGCGGTGCACGATGCCGCGCGCATGCACGACGCCGAGCGCCTCGGCCACATGCGCGAGCATGAGCAGCCGGTCGGGCGCCGAGACGCGCGCGCCGCGGCAGTGCCGGCGGATGTCGGTACCGGCGACATAGTCCATCACCAGGTACGAGGTGCCGCCCTCGGACATGCCCGCGGCGCGCAGACCGACGAGCGCGGGGTGGCTGAGCGACGAGAGGAGCCGCCACTCGCGGCGGAACCGCGCCACGGCGGAGCGGCCCGCCGTCGCGCCGTCGAGGACCTTGACCGCGACCTGCTCTCCGGAGGAACGCTCTCGGCAGAGGAGCACCAAGCCGGATCCGCCGCGGCCCAGCTCGCGCACGACGTCATAGCCGGCAGGGAGCGTCGGGCCGCGCTGCACCGGGACGTCGGCGGACTCGCCGGCGTCCCACGCAAGCTCTCCTGCACCTTCGTCGGCGGCAAGGAGCTGCATCACGAACGCGCGCAGCGCCTCGTCGTCGCCGCAGGAATCGGCGACGAAGGCACGGCGTTCTCCGGCGGGGAAGTCGCAGGCGCAGGTGAAGATCGCGCGGGCACGGCGCAGGCGCACCGACGCGGCGTCCGACGTGCGTGCCGCGGGAACAGCCGGCCGGTCGGGACTGCGGGGCATCTCGTCGCGCATCTCTGGTCTTCGGTTCGTCGGCGGCCGGTCAGCCGGCCGTCGTCAGCGCTCCGGCGCCGAGGCGCTCGTCGGACTCGTCGAGGTCCGCCAGTTCCATCCCCAGCTTCTGGGCGAGGAACGCGCGGCCGAACCGCCAGTCGCGGTTCACGGTGGGGCGCGACACGCCGAGCGCGTCGCCGATCTCGGGGTTGGTCATGCCGCCGAACACCTTGCACTCCAGGACGCGCGCGGCGCGCTCGTCCACGGAGGCGAGCTCGATGAGGGCCTCGTCGATGGCGATGATGTCCTCGGGGCGCAGCCGCTCGTCCTGGATGAAGGCGAGCGCGCCGTCGCCGGTGCGGCGCGCGGCACCGCGCTTCGTGGCGGCGCGCGAACGCGCGTGGTCGACGAGCACGCAGCGCATCGCATGCGACGCGACCGCGAGCAGGTTGGCCGACGAGGCGAATTCCGACGGGTCACGGTGCGCAAGGCGCAGGAACGCCTCGCTCACCACGGCGGTCGGCTGCAGGGTGTGGCTGGCGCGCTCCTGGCGCATCAGGGTCGATGCCATCGAGCGAAGCTGGGGGTAGATCTCCCCGAAGCCCTCGGCAATGGAACGGATCCCCGAGGCAGGCCGAGATGCGGCACCGCCAAATCCTTCCTCTTCCTCTCTCTCGATTGAACAACTCACGACTTCCCTCCTGATTGGACCCGAACATAACCCCGATCCGGGGGGAGTCAAACGAATCGCGGGGAATGTCGGACGTTCCTAAGTCGCGTTCCGACAGCGATCAACGCGCTGGGTCCGCGAAGCGGGGTGCAACGTCCCACGCAAGTACGCCCCCCGCCACGGGTTAGGAACCTCGGCATTATCAGTGACCACGCTCCGAGCAGGGGTAGAATTGCCCCGATGCACGCCGCACTGTGGGCTCCATGGAGGATGGCGTACCTGCGTGACCTCGAGGCCAAGGCCACCGAGGCCGGGGCCATGGCGCCGACCGGCCTGCCGAACTTCCTGGCCGCCTACTGGGCCCGGCCCGACCTCGACGAGTCGCAGCACGTCATCCACCGCGACCAACGGGGCATGGTGCTCCTCAACCGCTACCCCTACTCCAATGGCCACCTGCTCGTGGCGCTCGGCGAGCCGCAGGCCTCGATCGACCGCTATGCGCCGGCCGACCGCGCGCACTTCTGGCGCCTCATGGAGCTGGCGATGGACCTCTGCCAGCATGCCCTGCGGCCCCAGGGGATGAATGCGGGAATCAACCTCGGCGCCGCGGGCGGCGCGGGCCTCCCCGAGCACCTGCACGGCCACGTGGTGCCGCGCTGGTCCGGCGACACCAACTTCATGAGCGTGATCGGCGAGGTGCGGACGATCCCGGACGCACTTGATCGGACCTTCGCGCTCTACACATCGCAACTTCCCGCATCGCTCGCTCGCCTCGGGCTGGGGCCGGGCTAGACTGCACCCGGAATCGACGGGGTCCGACCCCCTCGGGAGCAGGTTCGGCGCCTATGTGCTCGAACCGATGCGAACCCCAAGGGATCGCCCCTCAATGCTGCGACGATGGCCATGCCTCCTCTGAGTGGAAGGCCGGGATCGACGGCAGGCGAACCCACCTACGCTTGGGGTTCGAGCTTCGCGCTGGCCGGCCCCCGGCGGGGTCGGGCACCGTCGATTCCATTCCCCCCGCCCGCCTCGCAAGGCCGCGATTGAGGCACGTCGCACATCCCCGCACGCTGGTCGACCTGGTGTCGGGCTGGCTGCGGAGCTTCCATCCCCGCAGCGTCCCGCCGATGCAGCGCGCCACCTACGCGCGCGAGCTTGTGTCGTGGGCGTTCCTGCCGATCATGCTCGGCGCGATCGAGGGCGGCACCATGTCGGTGCTGGTGAAGAAGGCGTGGACCGGGGTGGCGGGGATCGACCCGGCCATGCTCGACCTCGCGGTCGCCTTCGTGAGCGCGGCGCCGAACTTCGCCAACCTCACCAGCTTCATCTGGGCGCGGCTGAGCCAGGGACGCGACAAGGTGCGCTTCATCTCGGGGATCCAGGTGGCCACGTGCGCGTGCGTGGCGCTGGTGGCGGCGATGCCGGTGAACGCCTGGGGGCTCGTCGGCACGTGCCTGCTGGTGCTGGCCGCGCGCACCACCTGGACCGGCGTCATCACCGTGCGCGCCGCGATCTGGCGCCAGAACTACCCCAAGGACAGCCGCGCGAGCATCGCCGGCAAGATGGCCACGGTGCAGTCCCTCATGCTCGCGGCCGCGGGCTGGGTGGTCGGCGCGTCGATGGACCTGTCGCCGTGGAGCTTCCACGTGGTGTTCCCGGTGCTTGCGGCGATCGGCCTCTACGGAAACTCCGTCTTCAGAGGCGTGAAGCTGCGCGGCGCGGGCAGGCTCGCGCGGAGCGAGGTGGCCGAGAGCGGGCGCACGCGGCTCTCCCCGAACCCCGCGCGCAACGCCGCGATCGCCGCCGACGCCCTGCGCACCAACTGGCGCGTCCTCGTCGACGACGCCGAGTACCGCCGCTTCATGACGTGGATGTTCGTGCTGGGCCTCGGGAACCTGATGATCGGCGCGCCGCAGGCGATCTTCCTGGAGGACCGCCTGCAGGCCACGTACCTCGAGGGAATCCTCGCCACCACGGTCATCCCGCTCCTCGTGATGCCGGTCGCCATCCCCATGTGGGCGAGGCTCCTCGACCGCTCGCACATCGTGCGCTTCCGCGCGATCCACGCGTGGAGCTTCGTGGCCGCGACCGGCCTCATGTGGGTCGCCGCCGAGGTCGCGCAGCTCTGGCTCTTCTACGTTGCCGGCGCGGCGCTCGGCATCGGGTTCGCCGGCGGATCGATCGCCTGGAACCTCGGGCACCAGGACTTCGCGCCCCCCGAGCGCGATGCGCTCTACATGAGCGTGCACGTCACGCTGAACGGCATCCGCGGCGCGATCGCGCCCTTCCTCGCCGTCGGCCTCTACGCGTGGCTCGCCGTGCGCGGCGCGGAGCCGCTGACCTTCGCCGTCTGCTTCGCCGTCAACGCCGCGGGCGCCGCGGGGTTCGTGTGGCAGTGGCGCCGGCTGCGCGGCCGCGTCGCGGGCATCCACCGCGCCGCGAAGAAGGGCGCGTCGATCGACGAGGCCGAGCCGCTGGGGCAGATCCGCGCGTCGGCGGGACGCGGGGACTGAGGGGCGGGCTGCGGTCAGGGATCCCTGGCCACCCGAACGCCGGCCGAGCGGTCCACGAGGCTCGCAACGCGCGAAAAGCGGAAGGAGGACCGAAGACCGGCGGAGGCGCGCGCTACTCGGGCCGATGGGCCTGTCCCGTCACCCTCGCCGCGACCTCGCACATCTGCTCGATGCGCCGCAGGCGCTCGCGGAAGCTGAGGGCGAGGAACTCCCGTTCCTGCGCCCGGCGGACGCCTTCGTGGGTGCCGAGGGACCAGTCGATGCCTGCGTCGGCGCCGGCCACGGGATCCCGGTCCCGAGGGGATGCGGGGCCCTCAGCCACTCCTGCCTCCATGGATGCGGAGGAGCTCCGCGACGTCGGCACGATCCTGCGGCCGGCCGGCGCGTTCCTTCATCGACAGCAGCGTCGCCAGGCGCACGATCCGGACGGGAAGGCCCGGGGCGATCTCGCGGATGTCCGCCGCGGCGTGCTCGGCCTCGAAGTCGAACGGTTCCTGCATGAAGACGTCGACCGGCGTGTCCGCATGTGCCTCGCTGTGGAACGCGAGCACGACCATGCCTCGCTCGGCGATCCACCGCGCGCGCGTGCCGGGATCGGCCACGTCCTCGGCGGCGACCGGGATCCTCGGCGCGTACCCGAGCCGTGCCAGCGCCGCGAACATCCCGCGGACGGTGCCGGGATCCATCGGGACCACGAGGTCGATGTCCTGGGTCTGGCGGCCGTAGCCGTGCGCCACGACGGCGAGACCGCCAACGATGACGAACGGCACCGAAGCGTCGTTCAGCCCTCGCGCGATGGATTCGATGGACGCGACCTTCACGCGACCCCACTGTAGTTTCGACCTTCCGCGAAGGCCACCGATTATCGGCGCCGGGGCCTGCACCGGCGGGCCCCAACGCGGATTCATGTACCCTTCGCCGTTCTGCCCCCCGGCGCCGTGCCGGGGCACCCCGCCCCGCCGGATGGCGACGCGCGTCGCCTCGGCCAACCACGCACCCCAACGAGACACCATGGTCGACTACAACCTGATCGAGGACATTGGCCTCGACGCCACCGAGCTTGAGATGATGCTTTCCGGGATCGCCACCGAGACGGCGATCGCAGGATCAGAACCCAAGGCAACCGAGACCGGGAGCATCCTGAAGGGCCGCGTGGTCGGCATGTCGGGCGACTTCGTCATCGTCGACGTCGGCCTGAAGAGCGAGGGCCAGGTCGACAAGGCCGAGTTCGAGGACACGGGCGTCGCCGTCGGCGACGAGGTCGAGGTCCTCCTCGAGCAGATGGAGGACGCCGAGGGCGCCGTGGTGCTTTCCAAGCGCAAGGCCGACCGCATCCGCGGCTGGGAGCAGATCCTGGTCACGCGCAAGGAAGGCGACGTCGTCGAGGGCAAGGTGGTGCGCAAGATCAAGGGCGGCCTGCTGGTGGACATCGGCGTGCCGGTGTTCCTGCCAGCGTCGCAGGTCGACGTCCGCCGCCCCGGCGACATCGGCGACTACGTCGGCCGCACGATCCGCGCGTCGATCCTGAAGATCGACGAGGAGCGCAAGAACATCGTCATCAGCCGCCGCAAGCTCATCGAGGAGGAGCGCGAGGCCGCGAAGTCCAAGCTGCTCGGCCAGGTGAAGGAAGGCGACATCGTCCGCGGCACGGTGACCAACATCGCCGACTTCGGCGCGTTCATCGACCTCGGCGGCCTCGACGGCCTGCTGCACATCACCGACATGAGCTGGGGCCGGGTGAACCACCCCAGCGAGATCGTGAAGATCGGCGACGAGGTCGAGGTCAAGATCCTGAACATCGACCGCGAGCGCGAGAAGATCGCGCTGGGCCTGAAGCAGAAGGAGACCTCGCCCTGGGAGGAGATCGAGAAGAAGTACCCGGTCAACTCCCGCGTCAAGGGCAAGGTCGTCAGCCTCATGTCCTACGGCGCGTTCGTCGCGCTCGAGGAGGGCATCGAGGGCCTGGTGCACGTCAGCGAGATGAGCTGGACGCGCCGCGTCAACCACCCGAGCGAGCTGGTCGAGGTCGGCCAGGAGGTCGACGTGGTGGTGCTCGAGATCAACAAGGAGAAGCTCGAGATCTCGCTGGGCATGAAGCAGACCGAGGTCAACCCCTGGGAGCTCGTCGCCGAGAAGTACCCGCGCGGCTC
>CAYTYU010000028.1:0-21111 GCA_964440815.1 uncultured Chitinophaga sp. | reverse complement strand
ATGCCCGAGCGCGCCGCGGCCCAGGTCCCCGCGCCCTCGACGCCGGCCGTGCCAGCCGCCGCCCCGGGCGCGCCGCGCGACGCGCAGGGTGCCGCGGGCATCGTGGCCATCTGGCAGCGGTCGACCGTGACCTGGGACCGCCTGCGTCCGGTGATCGGCGAGCTGGCCGGCAACGTCGCGCTGCGCGAGGTGCTCCTCGACGAGCTGCTCGCCGAGCGCGCGGGCCAGCGCGGCATCGCGCCCGACGAAGCGGCGCTCGAGCGCGAGGAGGCGACGCTCCTGGAGTTCCTCGATTCCGATCCGGCACGTGCGCGCACCCTGCTCGGCGAGATCCGTGCGCGGCAGGGGCTCGGCCCCGTGCGCTGGCGATCGCTCCTCTGGCGCAACGCGGTGCTGCGCGCGCTGGTGGCCGCGGACGTGCGCGTCGAGGAGCCGCAGGTGGTGGCGGCGCACGATGCCGCGCACGGCGCGAAGCGGCGCGCGCGCGTGATCGCGGTGCCCGACCTGCGCGGCGCGCAGCGGGTGCAGGAGCGCCTGGCCTCGGGCGAGCCGTTCGAGGCCGTGGCGGCCGACGCGAGCACCGATCCGAGCGCCGCGCGCGGCGGGCTGGTCACGCCGATGAGCCGGCTCGATCCCGGGGTGCCGGCCGCGGTGCGCGAGGCGCTCTGGGCGCTCGCGAAGCCGGGCGACCTCTCGCCGCCGGTCCTGATCCCCACCGGCTACCTGCTGGTGCGGTTCGAGGGCGAGGACCCGGGCGACGGGGTCGCGCTCGAGGCCGTGCGCGCGCGCGCCGAGCGTTCGGTGAGGCTTGCCCAGGAGCGGGCGCGCATGGACACGCTGGCCGCCGACCTGCTGCGCGGGATCCGGCCGACCATCTTCGACGAAGCGCTCGCCGACAGCTGGAACCGCGTCACGACGGAAGCCACGAGATCCGCGCCACCGCCGCCGGGATGAGGAGGGCGATCGGGATCGCCACCGACACCGCCGGCGGCAGCCCGCTGACCGGCGCCGACATCACCACGGCCGAGACGATGATCGCCGGCACGCAGGTCGCGGCGCACAGGATGCTCATCTGCAGCATGCCGGCGGGACCGCGGCGCAGGAAGAACGGCACCGCGATCGCGAGCACCAGCATGTTCACCAGGATGATGCCGACGCGGCCGAGCTGCATGCGCGTGGCCTGCGACGGGTCGATGGCGCCCGCCTCGGCGATCGCGCGCAGCTCGCGGCTCGAGAGGGTCTGCGCGAACATGCCGTGCCGCCTCGCGATCACCGACCGCGGGGCGAGGTCGGTGGGCCACTCGGCAACGGGCTCCGGTGCGCCCGCGCGCACCGCGCCTCCCGATTCGTCGCGCTCGCGGAGCACCGCGCTCCCGCCCTCGAGCATCCACGCGCCCTTGCCCGCGTCCCAGGAGGCGGCAGGCGCCGAAACGCGCCGGACCAGGGTGCCGGACGCGTCGCGCTCCAGGCCCAGAAACCCGCCGATCCGCCCCGTGAGGGGGTCGAAACTGGATGCGTAGAGCAGGTTCCCGGAGGAGTCGCGCGTGAGCGGCACCTCGAAGCTCGAGCCGCCCGCGCGGCCCATCTCGCGCTGCGACACGATGAGCTGCTCGGCGAAGCGCGGCAGCACCAGCTCCTGGTTCGCCAGCTGCAGCAGGTTGATCGCGAGCGCGCACGCGAGCACCGCCCACACGCAGCGGCGCAGCGGCACGCCTGCCGCCATGATCGCGACCAGTTCGCGCGCCCGGTGCATCTGCGCGAACGTGAATCCCATGGCGCCGATCGCGAGCAGCCCCGACATGAACTGGAAGAACTGGAAGACGCGCGGCCCGTGGAACTGGAAGAGCACCGTCGCCAGCGCCGACCAGCGGCCGCCCGACAGCCCGCGCGACACCATCGCGTCGGCGGCCCCGAGGTAGACCTCCATCTGCAGCACCACGTCGATCGCGGTCGCGAACGTGAAGAGCAGCAGGAACAGCATCGCGTAGTTGCCCAGGAAGCGGAAGACGATGGCACGATCGAGGATGCGCATGGGTGCGTGCGGCTAGTTGCGCGCCACCCTCCGCCAGGCGAGCCACAGGGCCGCCGCGAGCACCGCGTTGCCGCCCCACAGCACCAGGAACCCGGAGATCGGCGAGTTGCCGGCGATCATCTGCCGGCCGCTCGCGATCATCATGATGTTCACGATCGCCGGCACGAATGCCAGGATGTAGACGGTGAGCGGCAGCGCCCGCCGCATCGCGATGGCGAGCGTCGCGCCGAGCATGAGCACCAGCACGATGCTCACCGCCTGCGCGAGGCGGTTGGACACGTAGCTCTCGGCGTCGCGCGCGATGCGGTCGCGCTGGAACCGCAGGAACCCCGCGGCGGAATCCACCGCGCCGCGCGCCGCGGCGTAGGGTCCAGCGCCGTCGCGCTCGGGCCAGCGGGCCGCGGCATCGAGCACCTCTCGGCTGGACTCGTCCGTCCAGTCGCGAGGCGTGCACCCCTTGGGAAGCAGGTCGTCGATCTGCGGAGTCCACCGGCCGGGCAGGCCCGAGGCCACGTCGGTCGCGCTGACCGTGGCCGCGACGCTGAGTGCCAGGCGCGGCTCGTACCCGGCCTCGCTCACCGCGCGGAACGAACCGCCGGTCGCGGTGGCGGAGCGGATGTCGCGGCCGCCCGCGGACTCGACGAGCGAGAACGTGCCGCCCGCCTCGGCCGGCACGAGCCTTCCGGCGGCACAGGTCGCTCCCTCGATGCGCACCGACCGGTCGGTGCCCGGCACCGACAGCTCGATCCGGCCGCCCGAGGCCGCGGGCTCCAGGCATGACCAGAGCTCGAGCTCCCCGAGGCGCAGGGCCAGCGGCTCACGAGCCCGGCGCACGGCGTCGGCGCGGTCGGGGTCGACGCGCAGCCTGAGGATCTCGTCGATCGAAAGGAACTTCGGCCCGCGGTCGAAGGTGCCGTAGACGGCGGCGGCCTCGGGCTCGGCGCGGGGCACGGTGACGAGCGCGCCCTCGGCCGGCCGGAACACCGTCGCGTCGAGGAGCACGACCTTCACCACCGTCCCGCGCGCGGACGCGTGCACGTCGACCGTCGCGGCCTCGGCCGTGAACTCGGTCTCCACGGCGCTGCCGCCCTTCGGCGACAGCTCGACCGCCGCAACGCCCTCAAGGTGCAGCCGGCGGCGGACGCCCTCGGGCGCATCCGCCTCGCGCACGGAGTCGGCGTAGATCATCAGCCGGTCGGCCTTCAGCGCCTGCCCGCGCTCGATCGAGGCCACCAGCATCTGCGTCGCATCGGCGGTGGCCAGCTCCTGCATCCGCAGCCAGAAGTGCGGGATGAGGTACATGACCAGCACCAGCATCACCGCGAGGAGCGGCAGCCCGAGCAGGAACACCGGCGCCAGCACCATGCGCGTCGACATGCCGACGGCGCTCATCGCCGTGACCTCGTTGTCGGTGGCGAAGCGGTGCATCGCGAGCGTGGCCGCGAAGCCCGCGGCGAACGGCATCGCGTACTGGAGCATCGGCACCATGGCGAGCGACACGTACTTGAGCACCGTGTCCGCGCCGATCGAGCTGTCGGCGAGCGGCTTGGCGGCCGCGCCGAAGGCGATCACCGTGACGATGATCGACGTGGTCACCACGAACGTGCGGAACACCTCCCACGCGACGTGGCGCCAGAGGATCCAGGGGATGCCGCCCATGGGTCGAGGCCGCGCTCAGCGCAGCCCGTACTCCTTCAGCTTTCGGTACAGCGTGCGCTCGCCGATCCCCAGCAGCTGGGCCGCCTGCTCGCGGTTGCCCGCGGTCATGGCGAGGGTCTGGCGGATGGCCTCGCGCTCGAGCCTGTCGAGGCCGACGCCGGCGAGCGAGCCCACCCCGCCCTGCGCGTCGGCGCGGTCATCGGAGGACCGCACCTCGGGCGGCACGTCGCGCAGCGAGAGCTCGGTGCCCGTGCACGTGACCACCATGCGGTGCACGGCGTTGAAGAGCTCGCGCACGTTGCCCGGCCAGTCGTAGCCCACCAGCCTCAGCATGACCGGCTGCGGCACCTCCGGGCGCGGGCGGCCCAGGTCCGCCGCGAAGCGCCCGACGGCGTGGCTCACCAGGAGCGGGATGTCCTCGCGCCGGTCGCGCAGCGGGGGCACCACGATCTCGGCGCCACGGATGCGGTAATAGAGGTCCTCGCGGAAGCGGCCCTCGCGCACCATCTGCCCGAGGTCGCGGTTGGTGGCGCTCACGAAGCGGACGTCGGCCTTGCGCTGCTCGTTGGAACCCAGGCGCACGACGTCGCCGGTCTCCAGGACGCGCAGGAGCTTCGGCTGCATCGAGAGCGGCATGTCGCCGATCTCGTCGAGGAAGAGCGTCCCCTTGTCGGCGTACTCGAAGACGCCCTCGCGGTCGCGGTCGGCACCGGTGAAGGCGCCGCGCACGTGCCCGAAGAGCTGGTCCTCGAGCAGGCTCTCGGCCTGGCCGGCGGCGTTGAAGGTGACGTAGCGCCGGTCGGCCCGCCTGCTCGCCTTGTGGATGGCGGCGGCGACGAGTTCCTTGCCGGTGCCGCTCTCGCCGCGCACCAGCACGGGGATGCCGCTCGGGGCCACCTGCCGGATCAGCGCCACCACCTGGCGCATCGCCGGGCTGTCGCCGATGATCCCCTCGAAGCCGTAGGCGGCGTCGAGCGCCCCGGAGAGGCGTTGGTTGCGGTGCCGCAGCAGCACCGTCTCGGCCGCCCGCTGCACCAGGTTGCGGAAGATCACCAGGTCGATCGGCTTCTCGATGAAGTCGTACGCCCCGCCCTGCAGGGCCCGCTTGGCCGTGGGGATGTCGCCGTGGGCCGTGACCATGATGGTCTCGGCGTCGGGCTGAAGCTTCTTGGCCAGTTCCAGCACCTCGAGCCCGGCCGTCGGGTGCTCCATGACCAGGTCGGTGACGATGACGTCGAACACCCCGTGGCGCAGCTCGTCCTCCGCCTCGGCACGGCTGTGGCGGATGGTGCAGACGTGGCCCGGGCGGCGCAGGGCGTCGGCCAGCGTCTCGGCATGCTCGCGGTCGTCGTCGACCACCAGGACCTGCGCGTGGATGTCCGGGTTCGCGGCCATGCGTCGGGGACGAATTGTAGAGACGCCCGACCGGGGCCGGGTCGCAGCGTCCCGAAAGAACGCGCCTGGGACGAAAACGGTGCGGATTTTCCCCGCCCCCTGCCGATATCGTGGGCGTGAGCGACATCGACCTCTCCCTCGCGTCGGCTGGCGGATCCCGGAGCTCGGCGCGCGCATCGGCGAAGGACGCCCAGGACGGCGACGTGAGCACCCTCTTCGAGAGCACCGGCCCCAGGCTCACCGAGATGGACGTGCCCGACTTCGAGGGCCGCCGCGTGTGGCTCGTCGGGATCGGCGGCTGCGGGATGAGCGGGCTCGCGCAGATGCTGCGGGCGCGCGGCGCGCAGGTCTCCGGCAGTGACATGACCGCGGGCGACGCGACAGACACCCTGGAGTCGATTGGAATCCGCGTGGCGATCGGCCACGACGGCGCGCAGGTGCCCGCGCCGTGCGACCTGGTGATCGCGAGCGCGGCCATCAAGCCTGACCATCCGGAGCTGCTGGAGGCGCAGTCGCGCGGCGTCGAGGTGATCAGCTACGCCGAGGCGCTCGGCCTGGTGCAGAAGGGACGCACCGGCGTGAGCATCGCCGGCACGCACGGCAAGAGCTCGACCACGGCGATGCTGGCGCACGTGCTGATCTCGTGCGGGCTCGACCCCGGCTTCATCGTCGGCGCCACGTGCGCGCAGATCGGCGGCGGCAGCCGCACCGGCTCCGACCGCATCCCGCGCGGGCCGCAGCGCGGCAAGCCCGGCATCCTGGTCGCGGAAGCCTGCGAGTTCAACCGCAGCTTCCACCACCACCGCCCGACCATCGGCCTCGTGAACAACGTCGAGGAAGACCACCTCGAGATCTACGGCACGCTCGAGAACATCGTGAAGGCCTTCCACAACTTCGCGGCGCTGCTGCCCCCGGCCGACCGGGGCGGGCGCCTGCTCATCGCCGCCGACGGCGCGCACCGCCGCGACGTGGCGAGCGGCCTGGAGTGCGCGGTCTCCACCTTCGGCTGGGCGCCGAGCGCCGACTACCAGGTGCAGTACGACATGCGCGCGGGCCAGGTGACGGTGCTGGTGGCCGGCCAGGCCATGTGCGGCTGGACCAGCCTCATCCCCGGCGACCACATGGCCCTCAACGGCGCCGCCGCGGCGATCATCGCCCACTGGCTCGGCGCGGAGTGGCGCGAGATCGGCGAGGCGCTCGGCACGTTCGCCGGCGTCGACCGCCGCATGCAGAGCCTGGGCATCCGCACCATGCGCCACGGCGGCGCGGTCACGGTGTTCGACGACTACGGCCACCATCCCACCGAGTGCGAGACGACGCTGAAGGCGCTGCGCACGCGGTTCGAGCCCAGGCGGCTGATCTGCGTCTTCCAGCCGCACCAGCACAGCCGCACCCGGTTCCTGCTCGAGCAGTTCGCCAAGAGCTTCTCGAGCGCGGACGTCGTGATCGTGCCCGACATCTACTTCGTCCGCGACAGCGAGGAGGAGCGGCAGAAGGTCAGCTCCTCCGACCTCGTCGACCGGCTGCGCGCGCGCGGCGTGGCCGCCATGCACGTCTACCCCTTCGAGGCGATCGTCGAGCAGCTGGAGGTGATGGCCGCGGACGGCGACCTGGTGGTGGTGATGGGCGCGGGCCCGGTGTGGAAGATCGCGCACGCCTTCCTGGGCCGCGGCGGCGCGGGCGCCTGATGGCAATGGCGGCGATGCCCGAGGGCAGCACGACGCTCTTCGCCGACCTCGACGTGAAGGTCGAGCTCGATGCCCCGCTCGCCAAGCACACGTGGTACGGGATCGGCGGGCATGCCGACGCCCTGGTGCACCCGCGCTCGGAGGATGCCCTCTGCACCCTGCTCCGCCGCTGCGCGCGGACGTCGACGCCCGTCCGGGTCCTGGGCGACGGCGCCAACCTGCTCGTCGACGACCGCGGCATCGACGGGGTGGTGCTGAAGCTCGACGCCCCGTGCTTCCGCGAGCTGGCCTTCAAGGCCGAGGGCGCCGCGGACCTCGTGCGCGCCGGCGGCGGGTGCGACCTGTCGAAGGCGATCGGGGAGACCACCCGCTCCTCGCTTGCGGGCCTCGAGCCCCTGATCGGCGTGCCCGCGACGGTCGGCGGCGCGATCCGCATGAACGCCGGCGGCAAGTACGGCGAGATCGGCGACGTCGTGCACTCGGTGGGCCTCGTGACCTGGGAGGGCGAGCGCCGCACGTACCTGCGCGACGCGATCCGCTTCTCGTACCGGCACACCGACCTGCCCCCGGGCGTGGTGTCCTGGGCGATCCTCGCGCTGCGGCCCGCCGACCCGGTGGCGCTCCAGCAGCGCAAGAAGGAGATCAGCGCCTACAAGGCCTCGGTGCAGCCGCTCGCCGCACACAGCGCCGGCTGCATGTACCGCAACCCGGTCGACCCGCGGACGGGCGAGCGCGTGAGCGCGGGGCTCCTGATCGACCGCGCCGGGCTCAAGGGCACGCGCATCGGCGGTGCGTCGGTCAGCGACCGCCACGGCAACTTCATCGTCGTCGAGCCGGGCGCACGCGCGGCCGACGTCATGGAACTCGCGGCGAAGGTCGCCGACGAGACGTTCGCGCGCACGGGCGTCCGGCTCGAGCGCGAGGTAGTCTTCTGGCGCCGCGGCGAGCCCTGAGCACGCACGCGGCACGCGCCAACGGACGGCGCGGCATGCAGGACACGGAGGTTCAACCATGGTTCCCCAGTTCATGTCGTTCGAGGGAGGCGCGGGCATCCGCGTCCTGGTGCTGAAGGGCGGCCCCGACGCCGAGCGCGAGGTCAGCCTGCGCTCCGGCACCGAGGTGGCCGCCGCACTGCGCGAGGCGGGCTTCGCCGTCGAGGAGGTCGCGATCGACCGCCCGGGCCTCGCCGAGCTGCGCGCGATGCGCGGCGACGTCGTCTTTCCCGTGCTGCATGGCGCGTGGGGCGAAGGCGGACCGCTGCAGGAGCTGCTCGAGGCCGACGGCCGCCCGTACGTCGGTGCCCGGCCGGCCGCCGCGCGACTGGCGATGGACAAGGTGGCCACCAAGGCCGCGGTCGGCGCGATCGGCGTGCCAACGCCGGAGGCCCAGGAGCTGCGCCTCGGCGAGCCGCTCGCGATCCCCTGCCCCGTGGTCCTCAAGCCCGCCGACGACGGCTCGAGCGTCGACCTGCGCATCTGCGCGACGCCGCAGGAGGTCGAGCGCGCGCGCCTGGAGCTCGAGCCGCGGCGAACGCGGGTGATGGCGGAGTCGTTCATCCGCGGCCGCGAGCTGACGGTCGGCCTCATCGACGGCGAGTGCCTGCCGATCATCGAGATCCGCCCGCGCGAGGGCACCTACGACTACGAGGCGAAGTACCACCGGGACGACACGCAGTACGTGCTGGACCCGGAGCTTCCCGAGGGCGTCGCCGAGGCCGTGCGCGCCTTCAGCCGCGCCGCGTGGCACGCGGTGGGCTGCCGCGACGTGGCCCGCGCCGACTTCATGCTCGACGCGCGCGGGCCGTGGTTCCTGGAGATCAACACCATGCCCGGCTTCACCGATCACTCGCTGGTGCCGAAGGCCGCGCGCCATGCGGGCATCCCGATGGACCGGCTGGTGGCCGGGCTGGTGCACCGCGCCCTGGGCCGGCGGCGGAACGGGCGCGCCGCGGCGTAGGCACAGTCAAGCCTCCCGGCGGCCGTGAACCTGCCGCGGCGACTGCACGGCCCGGCCGATTCCGGCCGATGACCCTCTGCCATGCCGCGCACGAAGACGTCCGACGAATCCACCCCGCGCACCCAGAAGCTCCCCGCATGGGCGGAACCCGCGGCGTGGGCGACGGCCCTCGCCGGCCTCGCCGTGGCGCTGGCGGTCTGGGTGCCCCGCCTGGTCGACCGCGTCGGATCGGCGCCCCTGCCGGCACCGATCCGAGTCGTGCTTGCCGACGCGCCGGCGTGGCTCCCGCGTGACGAGCGCATCGCCATCGAACGCACCGTGCTGCGCTCGATCGGCAGCTCGCCGTTCGACCGGGATGGCCTGCGGGAGGCGATGGACGCCGTGCGCCAGTGCGGCTGGCACGCCGAGGTGCGCCAGGTGCATCGCGCCGACGTCGACGAGGTGGTGGTCGATGGCACCTGGGCGGTGCCCTTCGCGCTCGTGTGCGACGCGGCGGGCGAGCATCTCGTCGACACGCACGGGCGCCTGCTGCCGCGGCACTATCCCGCGGGCCAGGGCCCCAAGCTCCTGCGCATCACGGGCGTCGCAGCCGCGCGGCCGGCTTCCTTCGGCCAGGCGTGGCCGGGGGCGGAGGTGACGGCCGCCCTGCGGATGGCATCGCTCTTCGTCGACCGTCCGTGGCGCGGCCAGGTGGCGTCGGTCGACCTCGCCGCGTGGTCCAAGGACGGCACCATCCGGCTGGCCACCGACCGCGGCTGCGAGCTCGTGTGGGGACGGGCGCCGGGCGACGAGTCGCCGGCCGAGGTGCCCGCGATGCAGAAGCTCGGTGCGCTGCAGCTCGCGTTCGACCGCAGCGGCCGCATCGACGGCGGCGACCGCACGTCGATCGACCTGCGCGGCGACTACACGCTCGCGCGCTGAGGCCCGTACGATCGGCGCGATGCCGATCCCGCGCGGGCTCCTCCTCGGCGCCATGCTCTATGCGATCGCCGCCTTCGGCGCGATCGTCGGCCTGAAGCCGCCCATCCAGCCCACGTCGTCGGCGTACACGCCGATGGTGCGCTCGCTGCTGGCGGCGTTCGCGTTCGGGATCGTCCTGCTCTGGCCGACGGCGCGGCTGGCGGGCCGCGGATCGCCCTGGCCCGCTCGCCGCGTGGCGCTCGACGCCGTGACGCTCGCGATCGCGCTGCAGGCGGTGTACTGGCCGCTGCACCTCGTCACCCAATGGACGCTTGGGCGCGCCGCCGCCGTCGACCTCATGCTGGTTGGCTGGATCGTCGCCGCGGGAGCCGCCATCGCCTGCGGGATGCGGCCCGGCGGACGGCCGGTCGCGTGGTCGATCGCATGGATCGCGATCGCGGCCGGCGGCCCGGTCCTCGACGCGCTCGGCGTGCCCGCGCCGTGGCCGAGCGCCCTCGGCCCGTTCGTGGCGATCATGGAGCTGGCGCCCGTGCCGGAACGTTCGAGCGAGCCCGTGGAGTGGGCGCGCGCGGCGTGGCCATGGACCGTGGCCCTGGCCGGCTGGGCGCTCGCGCTCCGGGGAGCCCGGCGGCCGCAGCCCGGGGTTGCCCCATTGGCAGGCCCCCGCTAGCATTTCAGAGGTCGGCGGGCCGTTTCCCGCCGGCATGTGTTTTTCAGACCGCGCGGCGGGAACGGCTGGCCCCGGCGGCCGCGCCGGGTGCCGCCCGAGCCACGGAGCCGACGATGGAGATCATCTCGCCTGCCGACCGATCCCGCATGGAGCAGCAGCTGCGCGACCTGTACGCGCAGCGGCCGGTGATCTCCGCGCGCATCGCCGATGCCCGCGCCAACGGCGACCTCAAGGAGAACGCCGACTACCACGCCGCCCGCGAGGAGCAGGGCCTGGTCGAGGCCAAGATCCGCGAGCTCGAGCAGCGCCTGCGCAGCGCGCAGGTCGCCGGCGACTCGGCGGTCCCCAAGGACATGGTCTTCCTCGGAGCGGTCGTGCGCCTGAGGGACGTCGCCACCGGCAAGAGCCAGACCTACAAGCTGGTCGGGAACATGACCGACGAGGACACCGACCACGTCGAGGTGACCTCCTCGAGCCCGCTCGGCATCGCGCTCATGAAGGCCCGCGTCGGCGAGACCGTGCGCGCCGACCTGCCGCGCGGCGAGAGGCGCTTCGAGATCGTCGAGATCCTGGAGTGACCGCCCGCCGGGCGGCGCGGAGGCACCGGTGGACTGGCTGATCCATCACACGCTCGCCGACCGCCTCGGGTTGGAGCGGCTGGCGAGCATCTTCTTCTGGACGGTGGTCGCGGCCTTCACGCTCAACGTGGGCCTGGCGTTCCGGATCGTCTGGACGAAGGGGGCACGTCCGACCTCGGCGCTTGCCTGGATCGCCACGCTCTTCGCAATGCCGGTCGTGGGCGCGGTCATCTACGTGATCATCGGGGAGAACCGCATCGGATCGGTGCGCCGCAAGCGCCACGCGCGGATCGTGGTGGCCGCCGAGGCCGCGCTGCGGGGCGGGCGGCCTGACCCGCGCGTCCTGGCCGGCGCGATGAGCACGCCCGACCTGCAGCTGGCGCACGTCGGCGAGAGCTCCGGCGCGCCCCAGGTGCTCAACGGCAACCTGGTGCAGCTCAGCGGCGACCCCGAGGAACAGGTGGCCTGGATCGAACGCGACGTCGATTCTGCCATGCGAAGCGTCGACCTCATCTTCTACATCTGGGAGCTGGACCGGACCGGCCGACGCATCGGCGATGCCCTGCTGCGGGCCGCGGCGCGCGGCGTGCGCGTGCGCCTCCTCGTGGACAGCATCGGGTCGCGCGCGTTCCTGGCGAGCTCCGAGCTGCGCCGACTTCGCGCTGGCGGCGTGCGCGTGGTCGAGGCGCTCCCCGCACGCATCCTCCGGATGGCCTTCGCGCGGGTCGACATCCGCAACCACCGCAAGCTCGTGGTGGTGGACGGCGTCATCGCACAGACCGGCAGCCGCAACATCGCCGACCCGGACTTCAAGAGCGGCGGGCGCCTGGGCGCCTCGGAGCCCTACGTCGACTCGTGGATCCGCATCCGCGGCCCGGTGGTGCGCGACCTCGAGGTCTTCTTCCTGGAGGACTGGGAGCTCGACACCGGCGACCATCCGGTCGCCTCCGACCTCGCGGAGCCGGACTCGCTCCCGGGCGGCATCCCCGTGCAGGTCATCCCGTCGGGGCCGAACTTCGAGAACAGCGTGGTGCGCGGGCTGGTGCAGGCGGCCATCCAGGTGGCGCGGCAGGAGATCGTGCTGAGCACGCCCTACTTCATCCCGGACAGCCCCACGATGGCCGCGATGGAGGTCGCGGCGCGGCGCGGCGTCCGGGTGACGCTCATCGTGCCGCGCGCCAACGACAGCCTGCTCGCCGCATGGGCGAGCCGCGCGAGCTACGGCCGGCTACTCGAGGCGGGCGTCGAGGTCTGGGAGTACCGGCGCGGGTTCCTGCACTCGAAAACCATCTCGGTCGACGACGAGATGGGCATCATCACGACGGCGAACCTCGACCGCCGCAGCTACGAGATCAACTTCGAGACGACGGTCGTCGTCTACGACGATGCCTTCGCGGTGCAGGTCCGCCGGCTGCAGCAGTCCTACGTCGCCGACAGCGACCGGATCGACCTCGGTGCGTGGGAACGCCGCGGGACGGCCACTCGGTTCAAGGAGAACCTGGCGAACCTGATGGCGCCGCTCCTCTGACGCCGGGGCCGCGGACGACGTCGCGGCCCACGGTCACCGCCTGCCCGCGACGGACGTCGCAGCCCACGGCGGACCGAACGGCGGGCTTCGGATCGCCGGCCTCCCGCCGGAGCGGCCAGGTCACCGTCACGCTGAGGCGATCGCCCCACGCGGCGGGCACGCCGAAGTGCGCCTCCGTGGCCGCCGTCGACTGGAACGGCCCACCGGCCCAGATCCAGCGCCGGGCCAGGCAGCGGCCCTGCCCCCACAGCTCCACCGTGCACCCGATGCCGCGGGACCCCGCGGGGCCCGGCGCCTCGGCGCGCACCTTGACCCAGTCGTCGGGGCGGTCGTGCGCGTTGCGCAGCACGCGCACCGGCCCGTTCAGCTCGCCGACCACGATGTCCACGTCGCCGTCGCCGTCAAGGTCATCGAACACCGCGGCCCGGTCACGGTGCGCGCCGAGCAGCCCGGGGCCCGGATCGGCGACGACCTCGAACCGGCCGCCGGCGCGGCGCATGACGAGCGGCGGCTGCGCGTAGTCGGAGTCCATCGCGGCGCGCGTGGCCTGCGGGTAGACGTGGCCGTTGAAGACCACGAGGTCCTCGGCGCCGTCGTGGTCGAGGTCGACGAACGCCGTCGCCCACCCGAGGAGCGGCCGGCTCGGCGCGCCCAGCCCGTACTGCGCGGTGCGGTCGTCGAAGAAGCGGCCGTCGAGGTTCAGGTGCAGCGTGTTCGTGTCGCTCGAGAAGTTGGTGGTGAAGACGTCGGGAAAGCCGTTGCCGTCCACGTCGCCGACGGCGATCCCCATCGTGGCCTGCGCCGTCCCGTCGAGGTTGGTGGCGATCCCGGACTGCAGCCCGCGCTCCTCGAAGCGCATCGGTCCGCCCGGCTCGGTGCGATTGGCGAAGAGCGAGTTCGGCTCCGAGTCGTTGGCGACGAGGATGTCGGGGCGGCCGTCGCGGTCGAAGTCGCAGATGGAGAGGTTCAGGCCGAATCCGGGGATCCCGCGCCGGATGCCCGCGGGGTCGCTGACGTCGCGGAAGGTGCCGTCGCCGAGGTTCTCGTAGAGGAGGTCGGCGCGCGCCGCGAACCCGTGCGGGCCGGGCAGCACCATCATGCCCTTGAACTGCGCCGGCGGCGGCGGGGACTTCGGGTCGAACTCCACGTAGTTGACGACGAAGAGGTCGAGGTCGCCGTCGCCGTCGAGGTCGGCGAAGCCGGCGCTGGTGGACCAGCCGCGGTCGCCGAGGCCCGCGCGGGCGGTGACGTCCTCGAACCGTCCGCCGCCGAGGTTGCGGAGCAGCACGTCGGGACCGTGGCAGCAGACGTAGAGGTCGTCGCGGCCGTCGCCGTCCACGTCCCCGACCGCCACGCCGAAGCTCCAGCGCGTGTGCCGAACGCCCATGCCGGCAGTCACGTCGCGAAAGCGCAGGCCGCCGAGGTTCTCGTAGAGCCGCGCGCCGGGGCCGTGCTCGGGGTCCTCGAGCGTCGCGCCGTTGGGGAAGAACAGGTCGCGGTCGCCGTCGCCGTCGAAGTCGATGAGCGCGATGCCGCCGCCCTTCACCTCCAGGATCGCGGTGGAGGGCATGCTGCCGCTGGTGAGCACGAGGTCGATGCCGCTGGAGGCGGTGACGTCCTCGAAGCGGATCGGGGACGGAACGGTGTCCGCGACGGCCTGCGCCGTGATCACGGCCATGGCCAGCGCCGCCGAGGTCGCGATGCGGGCGAGCGGTCGCGCGCGGACGGTGCTCACGGCATTGCCTTCCCGGGCGCCGCGGCGATCCGCGCAAGCGCCGCCTGCTGCTGCGAGCGGGCCGCGGAGGCCTCCGCGGCCTTCCCCTGCCGGTCGAGGACGCGCGCGAGCTTCGCCCATGCCTCATGGTGGTCGGGCCAGAGCTCGACGGCGGCGCGCGCATCGCGCTCGGCCGACTCAAGGTCGCCGCGGCGCAGCGCGACGTCGCCGAGCCGCGCGAGGCACTTGGCGCGCTCACGCGCGGTACCTGCGGCAGCGTCGCCTGCGGCGCGCTGGAGCAGCTCGAGCGCGCGGCGGAACCGGTGCTCGGCCTCGTCGAGCTCGTCCCGGTCGAAGGCGATCAGTCCAAGCGCGAACTGCGAGTCGTCGTACCCCGGGAACGCGGCGGCGTGCGCCTCGAACGCCCGGTGCGCACCCGCGAGGTCGCCGAGGTAATAGCGACACCAGCCGAGGTAGTGCGGCACGTGCGGCGCCTCGGGAAACTCGCTGTCCGGCGCAGCCTCGGCGCGTTCCAGGAACGCCAGCGCCTCGGCATGGCGCTTCTGCTTGTGGAACGAGAGCCCGACGTAGAACGCCGCCCGGGCACTCCCGGGCTGCGCGTCCGCCCAGCGCCGGGCCATCCGCCCGGCTGCCTCGAAGTCGCCCGCGAGGAGCGCCTCCCGGACGCCGGCCGCCGCGTCAGGCGGTGGTTGCGCAGACCGGGCCCCCACCGCACCGGGGGCCGACAGGGCCGACGCCACCGCCCACGTCGCGCAGGCCACGCATGAGAATCGCGCAAATCCTGCCACTACACCCGAGTATAGGCATGGTTTGCGGACGTTCCGGTGGCATCGGTCCGGGGTTGGGCTAGAGTGAAACCGGTCGAAATCCCCGCGTCTTATGGGATCCTGGAGCCCGCGCGGAACATACTGTTTGGACGTTCGTGCCTCGTAGGCACGGGCCGTCGATGCGAGTCATGGCCAAGACGAAGACGACGTCGAACCCGCGCACGGTGCCGCTGCTCGCTGCCCTTGCCATCGCCGGCGTGGCATCCGCGCTGCCCGGCGGCGGCCTTGCGCTCCAGCCGAGGGCCGGCGCGCCGCTGCGCGCGCT
The DNA here is from genome assembly GCA_964440815.1 of uncultured Chitinophaga sp. GTDB lineage: Bacteria > Planctomycetota > Phycisphaerae > Phycisphaerales > SM1A02 > UBA966. The sequence continues at coordinate 5,857 of CAYTYU010000028.1, read as the reverse complement.
GACGGCGCTCGAGCGCGCGCGTTTCGACCTCGGGGCACAGCTCTATTCGACGCCGATCCCTTCGATCGAGGGCATGGGCCCCATCTTCAACAAGACCAACTGCGTTTCGTGCCACTCGACCCCGCAGGGCGGATGGGGCAACGCCGCCGTGACCCACTTCGGCATCGTCGACGAGAAGGGGTTCTTCAGCATGGTGCCCGGCGAGGCGCAGAGCCTTCTCCAGGACTTCGCGGTGAGCGAGGCCTGCAAGGAGCTGCTGCCCGACGAGGCGACCTTCACCGCCACGCGCGTCACCAACTCGAGCATGGCCTTCGGCATGGTGGAGGCCATCCCGGACGCCGACATCGCCGCCCTCGAGGACCCGGAGGACGCCGACGGGGACGGCATCTCGGGCCGCGTTCACTGGGTGCGCCCGCTCGAGGACCCGGAGGGACCGCTCCGTGCCGGACGCTTCGGCTGGAAGGCGCAGGTGGCGACGGTCCTCACCTTCTCCGCGGACGCGGCCCGCAACGAGATGGGGTTCACCAACCGCCTGCTCCCCACCGAGAACGCCCCGAACAACGACGCTGCCCGGCTTTCCGGATGCGACCCGATGCCTGACCCGGAGGACGTGCCCGACACCGAGGGCCTCGCGTTCATCGACCGGGTGACCGACTTCCAGCGCTACCTCGCGGTTCCGCCACAGACCCCGAAGTCCGGGATGGCGGGCGAGGCGATCTTCGTCTCCGTGGGCTGCGCTCGCTGCCATGTCCCCGAGTGGACGACTTCGAGCTCCGCCTCCCTGGAGGAGGCGCTGCGCGGCAAGGTCATCCGGCCATACAGCGACTTCCTGCTCCACGACATGGGCATCCTCGGCGACGGCGTCAGCGAGGGAAATGCGGGCGAGCTGGAGATGCGCACGCCGACCCTCTGGAACCTGCGCACGCGCGACCCGATGCTGCACAACGGCGCCGCCGCCGGCGGGACGTTCTCCGAGCGCGTGCGCACCGCGATCGCGCTGCATGGGCCCTACGGCGAGGGCGCCGCGAGCGCCGAAGCCTTCTCGCTGCTCCCCGAGGCCGACAAGGAGCGCATGGTGGCGTTCCTCGACTCCCTCGGGCGCCTCGAGTTCGATGCCAACGGCGACGGGCACGTGGACCAGTTCGACCTGCCGTCGTTCCGCGCGGCCTTCGGCCAGGCGACCAACCCCAACCTGCCCTCGGCGCTGCACGACATCGACCAGAACGGCATCGTGGATGCCGTCGACCTCGCGATGCTGGTCGAGGCCTACGAGCCCGTCGAGACCGGCAGCGCCGACTGCAACGGAAACGGCGTGGCCGACGTCCGCGACATTGCCACCGGCACCAGCGCCGACGCGGACCTCGACGGCATCCCGGACGACTGCGGCGCGTGCCCCGCGGACCTCGACCGAAACGGCGCGGTGAACGGCGACGACCTGGGCATCATGCTCGGGGCCTGGGGAACCGCGAACCCGGTCGCCGACCTCGACGGCAACGGTGCCGTGAACGGCGACGACCTCGGCATCCTGCTGGGTGCCTGGGGTCCCTGCCCCTGAACCAGACCTGACCCGACCACCGACGCGATCCAGGACCCCGAAGCATGCGAACGCCGATCACCGCCGCCGTCTCCCTGTCCCTGGCCATCGTCTCGTCGGCGACTGCGCAGAACTGGGTGACCTTCTCGCAGCAGACGAGTTCCAGGATGGTGGCGGCCCCGTCGCTGATCGGCGCGGACAACCTGGAGAAGGACTTCGCCTGGGGCGACTTCGACCGTGACGGCGACACCGACCTGATCTGCGTGCGCAAGTTCCCCGGGAGCATCCAGGGCGGGTTCCGGAACATCCTCTTCATGAACGAGGGCGGCGTCCTGGTCGACCGCACGGTGGAGCTTGGGTCGGCGAGCGACATCTCGGGCTACCAGGGGCTGCTCGACCCAACCAACGACCGCGACGTCGAGGCGGTGGACGTGGACCTCGACGGCTGGCTTGACCTGGTCACCGCGACCACGATGAGCGACCACGTCAACAGCGTGCTTGGCCAGCCGCGCGTGTACATGAACCTCGGCAACGACGCGCAGGGCAACTGGCGCGGGTTCCGCTTCGAGGTGGACCGCATCCCGGACCTCTTCGCGCGCAACGGCACCGCGGCCAACCCCCGGTTCTGCGACGCGGCGATCGGCGACTTCAACGGGGACGGCTACCCGGACGTCTTCTACACCGACTACGACACGCCGGAGACCTCCGGCACCATCTGCTACGACCTCAACGGCGACGGCGACACCAACGACCCGGGCGAGTGCCAGCAGAGCCCGGGCGAGAACCCCGCGAACGACTTCGACAGCAAGCTGCTGCTGAACCGCGGCGCGGCGCAGCCCGGGCACTTCTACGACGCCACCACGTCGGTGCTGACCCCGGCGCAGATCGACTCCGCCTTCGGCAACATGGCCGTGGCCGGCGACTTCAGCAGCGACGGGCGCGACGACATCGTGCGGATCAACACCCTGACCTCCGGCCAGAACGTGGCGATCATGACCAAGGCCGCCACCGGCCCGGGCTTCGGCTACAAGGTGATCTCGACGGGCCAGCCGTACAACGGCGACAAGGCCGACCTGAACGGCGACGGCCGGCTTGACCTCGTCATCGTCGACGACGGCAAGGACAAGTACCTGCTGAACACGGGCAACGACGCGTCGGGCCAGCCGAACTTCACCAGCTACACGATCGAGGACAGCCTGTCGGAGTTCGGCAACTCCACCCAGTGCGCCGACCTCGACAACGACGGACGGATCGACGTGATCATCTGCGACGTGGACGCGGACCTCGGGCCCTTCTGCCCGCAGACCGCGGGCGCCTCGCACTCGCGCCGCACGCACATCTACCGCAACGTGTTCAGCGGATCGCCCACCGGCATCCTCCGCGAGCTGACGCCGTCGGTGATCCCGACCTCCGAACTCGACTGGTGGACGGACGTGGCGATCCTGGACATCGACGGCGACGGCTGGCTCGACCTCGTGGCGGGAACGTGCACGGGCATCGTCGTGTACATGAACGTCCCGCCGATCGGCATGACCTTCGCCTATCCGGGCGGCCGGCCCCAGGTCGTCGCGCCCGGACAGCCGACGCCGTTCCGGGTGTCGATCTCGCCGGTCGGCGGCGGCACAGTGGTGCCGGGGTCGGCCAAGCTCTGGACGAAGCGCGGCGGCGGCGAGTTCGTTCCCGCCCCGCTGATGCCCCAGCCGGACGGCAGCTACATGGGCGGGTTCCCGCCGCTTCCCTGCGGAGAGGAAGTGCGGTGGTACGTGACCGCCGGCCTGTCCAACGGGGCCTCGTCGTACGCGGATCCCGCCACGGCGCCGTCGCAGCCGCACTCGCTGTCCATCCAGACCGGCACGTCGACCATGCACGCCACGGCCTTCGAGGACGGCACGCAGGGCTGGAACGTCGTGAACGAGGGCGCGCTGACGACCGGCACGTGGCAGCTCGCCGTCCCAGTCGGCACGACGAACGGCACGTATGCCTCTGCGCCGGCGGCCGACGCCTCCTCGGCCGGCACGCGCGCGTGGGTGACCCAGAACGGCTCGCCCGGCGGCACCGCATCGACGGCGGACGTGGACGGCGGCACGACCCGCCTGGTGAGCCCGTCCTTCGACCTCTCCGCCGCGGCCTCGGCGACGGTGAGCTACTCCGCGTGGTACTTCTGCAGCGACGCCCCGCCGGCAGGATCGAATCCGGGCGAGGTCGACCCCTTGGTGGTGGAGGCAAGCGCGGACGACGGCGCGACGTGGGCGGTGATCGACACGGTGTCCTCGTACCCGGTGCCGAACGCATGGACGCGGCGGTCGGTGGCGCTGCCGGCGCTTTCGTCGGCGGTGCGCATCCGCTTCTCGATCTCCGACACGCCCGACAACTCGATCACCGAGGCGGGGATCGACGACCTCTCGTTCCAGGTCGCCATCTGCGAGCACACGTGCGTCGGCGACACGAACGCGGACGGCTACGTCGACGGAAGCGATCTCGGCTCGCTCCTCGGCCAGTGGGGCACGCAGGGAAGCTGCGACTTCAACGGCGACGGGCTCGTCGACGGCAACGACCTCGGCATGATGCTGGCGGCCTGGGGCCCCTGCCCCTGACGGCCACGGTCAGCGCTCGATCCGCAGCGTTCCGCGCGCGCCCGGCGCGACCGGGTGGGACGTCGTGCCCCCGTCCGGCCACGTGACCTCGACGGTTGCGCCGCCGGACGAGTCGCCGAGCCCGAACCACGCCTGCGCCGGCACCTGCGAGAGATAGGACCGGGTGGGCATGACCGTGCGCACCTGCGACCGACCGCCGTCGCGCAGCACCACGCGCGCCCCGATCGCCTCGCGGTTTCCTGCGGCGCGCCCGTCGAACAGCCGCACCTCCAGGGATCGCCCGGCCGATGCCGCGCCCCGCAGCACCCGCGGCGCCCCCGCGACGGTTCCGATCACCAGGTCGAGCCGTCCGTCCGCATCGAGGTCGCCCCAGGCGAGGCCGCGGCCGACCGCGGGCACGGCGAGCGCCCCGAGCGTCGCCGCGGGCACCTCGGCCAGCGCGGGCCCGCGGACGCTTCCCACGTTCCAGAAGGCCTGCGCCGGCTGCGCATACGCCTGCGACGACTGCACCTCGCGGATCCGGGGCTCGATATGGCCGTTGGCCAGCACCAAGTCCTCGCGTCCGTCGGCGTCGAGGTCGGCGAAGGCGACCCCGAAGGCGAGCGTCGGGCGAGTGGCGGCCGAGATTCCCTCGACGATCGCGTCGTCGTCGAAGCGCCCGCCGTCGCGCGTGACGTAGAGGCTCGCGGGCTCGTTCGCGAAGTTCCCGACGGCGATGGCGAGCGCACCGTCGTTGCGCAGGCGGGCGACGTCGCAGCCCATCGCGCCGGTGGCGGCGCCGGCGCGGTCGAACGCCACGCCGCACTCGACGCCGCGCTCGGCGAAGCGACCGGCGCCGTCGTTGGCGAACAGCAGGTTCTGCACCGTGTCGTCGGCGACGAAGACGTCGAGGTCGCCGTCGCCGTCGAGGTCCTCGATCACGAACCCGAGCGCCTTGGCGAGCGGGCGCCCGGTGGAGGGGTTGCGCGCCGTGAAGCCGCGGTCGGCGGACCGGTCCTCGAAGCGCATCGGCGCCACCTGCTCCAGGAACGAGAGCTCGGCGCCCTCGAAGCCTGTCGGCGCCCCGTAGGCGCGGCCGATCCCGGTGAGCGTGGAGCCCACGCGGAGATCGATCTCCGGCGACCACTCCACGTAGCGGCCGAGGACGAGGTCGAGGCCGCCGTCCCGGTCGAAGTCGGCGAACCCGGCAGCCGTGGTCCATCCGTCGATCGAGGCAAGCCCGGCCGGCTCGGTGACGTCCTGCCAGCGCGGCGAATCCGCGGGCGCAGCGGCATCCGACGCGAAGAGCCGCACGCCGCCCACGCCGGTTGCCAGGATCTCCGGCCGGCCATCGCCGTCGAGGTCGGCGACCGCCAGGCCCATCCCCTGCCACGGCCGATCGAGCCCCGTCGACGCAGCGCGGGCGAAGCGTGGCGACGCACCTTCACCTCGATTGACGAACACGGCGATGCCGGTGCCGTGCCGCGTGCCGGCGGGTGCATCGGGCCACGCGTCGCCGTCGACGAACAGCAGGTCAAGGTCGCCGTCGGCATCGACGTCCGCGATGCCGACGCCACCACCCATGGTTTCCGGGAGGAAGCGCCGGCCGTCGGCCCCATCGACGCGGTCGAAGTCGATGCCCCAGGCGGCGGTCACGTCCTCGAAGGGGAGCGCCGGCACGTCGACCGTTCGCGCGACGGCCGACGGCCCGGTCGGCAGCGCAGCGGCCGGCGGCGCGGGCGGCGCGGCA
>CAYTYU010000027.1:14303-21181 GCA_964440815.1 uncultured Chitinophaga sp. | reverse complement strand
GGCCACACGTTCCACAGCCCGTTGAACTGCGGCAGGTCGTCTCCCGGCCAGGTGTCGAAGAACGCGGTCTCGGGCGGGTTGGTGGCGCTGACGTTCAGGTCGAAGACGCGGATGCCGCTTCGGTAGTTGGCCTCGAACAGCCTGTTGCCCGGCCCGATGTACAGGTTGTGGCCGACCGCGGGGTTGCCGTTGTTGAACGCACCCTCGACGAACGGCGCCGACAGGTTCGCCACGTTCATCACGATGGTCGACGTGACGTTCGTGGTCACGCCCTCGTCGAGCTCGTCGTTGATGTAGATGCGCTGCAGGTCGTTCGAGAGCCAGCTCTGGTGGCAGTAGCGCGCGCCCGGATAGGTCGTGTAGCTCAGCTGCACCGGCGCGGCCTTGTTGGTCACGTCCACCACGTAGACGCCGGTGTTGGTGTTTCCGGTGTTGGCGCCGCCGCAGCAGAAGGCGATCTGCCGGCCCGCGTACGGCCCGCTCGGATAGGTGAAGACCTGCACCTCGTGCACGTACACCGAGCTCCACAGCCCGACGTAGGCCGGGTTCGAGGGGTCGGCGTTCAGGTCGTAGAAGCGCAGGCCGTTCGACCCGCCCCCCGCGCGGTACAGGTAGCCGCTCGCGGTGTCCACCCAGAGCGTGTGCGTGGCGCCGGTGCCGCCGGCGGTGATGTCGCGCACGAAGGAGACCCGAGGCTGGCTGCCGTTGGTGCCGTCGATGTTGGCCAGGCTGATCACCTGGATCCCGGTGCCCGCCTCGCTGCCCGCGTAGCAGTACTGGCCGAAGGTCTTCACGCACCGCCACAGGCTGTTCGGCCCGGTGACGTGGCCGACGATCACGGGGTTCGCCGGATCGGTGACCTCGACGAACGACGTGCCGTTCGAGAGCCCCATGATGGCGTACTCGCGTCCCGAGGGGCTGATGTAGCCCCAGCAGTCGTTGCCCGAGCTGGGCGCGCCGCTGAAGTTGTTGAGCGGAATCCAGCTCTTGAGGAGGATGCCGTTCGAGTCGAACGTCTCGGCCGGCGACCCCTCGCCCGCACGGAAGACCGGGCCGTTCACCGGCGGCAGCAGGTCGCGTGCCTTCGGGTCGTCCACGTGGGCGAACGCCGCGACCGAGGCAGCAAGGGCGGCAATGGACAGCGACAGGCGACGGGTCTTCACGAAGGTCCTGATACGGGGCCGGGGGCCTCGCGGTTCAACGGTACGCCAAGGTGTCAGGCCGGGCCAGTCAATTCTGGCCCTGGCCGCCACCCTGACCACCGCCTTGGCCTCCGCGATTGCCGCGGCCGCCACCCTGGCCGCCACCGCCACCGCCGCCGCCACCACCGCCGAACATCCCGCCGCCACGCTCGCGGAACGCGGCGATCATCGCCTCGCGCTCCTTCTCGTCGATCGTGCCGTCGTTGTTCTTGTCGAACTCCTTCATGCGCTCGCGGGCCTGCTCGGGCATGTCGGCGAGGGTGATGGGCCCGGTGCCGCCGAACATCCCGCCGCCCTGCCCGCCGCGGCCGCCGCCGCGCGGCAGCTGCTCGCGCTGCTCGGGGGTGAGCAGCTGCTCCAGGCGCGTCATGTAGGTGTCGTTGATCTCGCCGCGCTCGTCGAGCAGCTTGCCAGAGGCCGTGCCCTCGTTGCCGCCGCCGCGGCGGAACATCTGGCCCATCGGGACGTCGCCGGTCATGAAGCCGACCACGCGCACCATCTCGTCCACCTGGCGCGTGGGCTCCTCCTTGCGGATCTCCTGCGCGATGCGGTCGTTGAGCGGCGAGACCTCGTTGGCGTACTGCGTCTGCAGGGTGCGGACCGCCTCGGCGACGGTCGCGTCGAGCCCTTCCAGCGCGAGCGCCGCCTCGAAGGCGCGCTGCACGCGGCTGGGGCCGTAGACGCGCTCGAAGCCCACCTTCAGCGCCTCGGCGCGCACGCGCGCGGCGTCGGCCGGCTCGAGCTGCGCGCAGATCTGCTCGCGGTAGGTGTCGTTCACCTTGCGGACGCCCTCGCGCAGGTCCATGGCCCGCGTCGCGAAGCGCTTCGCTGCGTCCTGGTCGCCCGACTGGATCGACTGCAGGAACTTCGCCTCGTTGGCGGCGAGGAAGTCGTTGCGCGCCTTCAGGGCGGCGTCGAGCTGCAGCTCGTACTCGTCCATGATCGGCTGCATCTTGGCGAAGGTGTCCTTGGAGAGCCCCGCCTCGTCGAGCACGAAGAAGAGGTTCACGCCCTCGCCGCTGATCGTCGAGCGCGGCAGCGTCTTCTCGCGCGCCAGGAAGCGCTCGAACGCCGGCCACTTCTGCATCTGGGTCTCGGAGAGCGAGGCCTGCATGCCGTCGACGAACGACTTGCGCATGCGCGACTTCGTGTCCTGCCACTTGTTGAAGTCCGTGACGATCTCGCCGAGCGAGGCGCGCATCTGGTCGAAGGCGCCGCTCGTCTTCATCTCGGCGCGCACCTCCTCGCCCATCTTCTCCATCTGGTCGCGGAAGAAGGCCTGGCGCTCCTCGGGGGTCAGCTCGCCGCCCTTCTCGGCGGCCATCTGCTCCATCTGCTCGCGGGCCTTCTGCATGGTGCCGCGCCAGCGCTCCTGCATCTCGGGGCCCATCATCGGGGCCATCATCTGCTGGCCCAGGGTCTGCATCTGCGCCATCATGTCCTCGCGCGCGGGCTCGAAGGCGTCCTCGTAGTCGCGCATCAGCTGCTCGACCACGATCATCTGCGGTTCCTCGAGCGACAGCTGCTGCTTGAAGAACGGGATGTCGCGGCGCACGAAGTCGGGCTCGAAGGACTCGCGGAACTGGTTCTGGATGCCCATGCCGCGGCCCATGCCGCCGAACATGCCGCGGCCCATGCCGCCGCGGCCACCGCCGCCACCACCGCCATCCTGGCCCCCGCGACCGCGACCACCACCACCGCCGTCCTGGCCACCCTGACCGCGCGGCGCATCCTGCAGGACCACCGCCATGACGGGGCTCGACATCCAGGCGGCGAGCACCACCGTGGACGCGATGAGCGGGAGGCGAACGGCGCGAAGGGCGAGCGAAGCGGTCGTGGCCATGTCAGGGCTCCTGGTTCTCGGACGTTAAGGTTCCAGCCGCACCGCGGTGGGGGCGCTGAACCGCAGCCAAACGGTCGGACCCTGCGCGTATTCGGCGCAAATGCACGAATTTCAGCGCGATCCCCGATCCGAAGGCCAGGCGAGAATCATAGATACTCACATCGGCGTCCCGCACGTGCGCCCACGCGCCGCGCCCGACCCGCCAGCCCAGGATCCACCTTTGCCTCGACCGGCCGCCATCCTCATCCTCGCCTCGGCCACCCTGCTCGGCGGCGCGGCATCCGCGCTCCCGCAGGCAGCTTCCCTGGGCCTGGGAGGCCCCGCGGTGGAGATCGATGCCTGGGCCCCCGGCGACCGCATGCGGGTGCCGACCGACTCCCCCGCCGCCCCGCAGAACGGCTGCCGGTTCGGCTTCTCGATCGCGATGACCAATTCGGTGGCGGTAATCGGCGCGCCCGACGTGCGCCTCACCTTCAGCGAGGAAGGCGAGACCACCTCGGTCAACGGTGCGGGTGCGGCGTTCGTCTTCGCGCGCAAGGGCGACAACTGGGAGTTCGTGCAGCGGCTGATCGCGCCGGAGGTGGCGCTCATGCAGACCGGCTGCAGCGTGGCCATCGATCCCGTCACCAACGACATCGCGGTGGGCGCCTGGGCCTACTCGAAGAACCAGCCCTTCGCCGGCGCCACGTTCGTCTACCGCAAGGGCGACGGCTCCTCGTGGGGCGAGCCTGCCACCGAGGGCTTCGGCTTCTCGGCGGAGACGCGCATGCCGTCGCAGACGGTCGCGCCAGCCACGCTCGCCTCGATCGACCAGTTCGGCTTCAGCGTCGGCATCCACGACGGCACGCTCGTGGTCGGCTGCCCGCTCTTCGGCAGCTCCAACACGGGCGCGGTGTTCGTGTTCGAGCGCGGCGCGGAGGGAACCTACGCCTTCAAGGAGCGCCTGCAGGACGAGGGCGGCGGCGCCAACGACCAGCTCGGCACCAAGGTGGCCGTGCACGGCAACCTGATGGTGGCCGGCATCCAGAACGACGACGTGCAGGGCCGCGTGAACGCCGGCAGCGTCATCACCTACCTGCGCCAGAACAAGGCCGGCAACTACCAGCGGATCGAGAAGCTCACCGCCCCCACGCTCACCGCGGGCGGCCAGTTCGGCTCGGCCGTCGCGTGCCACGACGGCGCCGAGGGCGAATCCGACCTCGTGGTGATCGGCTCGCCCACGGCCACCACCAGCCGCACCGGCTCGCCCGTGTCGGGCAACGGCATGGCCGTGGTGCGCCGAAGCAACGACGGCGGCATCACCTGGAGCACCGACGCCACCCTCCTGCCGCGGCGCGACGTCCTCAACAACAACTTCGGCTACTCGGTTGCCATCACGCACACGGCATCGCCCGAGATCCTGGTCGGCGCGCCCGGCTACGACAGCGCGCTCCAGGGCGCCACCGACAACCCGCTCGAGATCGTCTTCTCGCAGCTGGTGAACACCGGCGCGGCGTTCGCGTTCACCTACGACGCGGGCACGTTCACCTGGTCGATCCGCGGCACCCCGCCCCTCACCGGCGACCTGTGGGACCCGGCGCTCGTCACCACGAACACCAACCTCGGCCGCTCGGTCGCGATCGCCCCGACCGCGCCGAACGTCGCGATCGCCGGCGCCGAGACCCCAACCGGTGCGCTCGGCACCGCCGTGCCCTTCTTCTTCACGCGCGCCGAGGTCGGCGTGCGCCCCGGCACGGTGGCCGGGCCGGCGCTGGGGCCGCTCGGCACCAACGGACTTCCTGACCCGAACGGCGAGGGCGGCTCCGCGGGCGGCGGGTCCACCGGCGGCGGCATCGGCGGCGGCGGCGCGCCCGGCACCGGCATCACCAGCGGCCCCGGCGCCATCGAGACGCCGCTCACGCCGATCGTCTACCAGTGGGGCCTCATCAAGGGAAGCGTGGTCGCGCTGCGCGGCGACAGCGTCTTCATCATGCAGACCGACGGCAAGCACTCGAACGTCAAGCCCGAGTTCGGCTTCCTCGGCCGCCTGCCCGAGGGCGCGACGTTCGCGGGGATCGGCGACATCAACGGCGACCTCTCGGGCGACGTGCTCTTCGTCAACGCGGCGAACACGCTCCAGTACTGGAAGCGCAACGGCTTCCAGATCGTCGAGACGCGCACCATCGACACGCTGCCGGTGGGATACGAGCCGGTGCTGGTCTCCGACATCGACGGCGACAACAAGCTCGAGGTGGTGCTGCAGGACGTCACCGACCCGCGCCAGCTCACGGCGTGGACCCTGGAGGGCGGCGCCATCTCCCAGGTCACCGACTACCAGCTGCCCCCGGGCGACTGGATGCTCTCGATCGGCTCGCTGCGCACGCGCACGAGCAAGGACCTCATGCTCCGCGACCGCCAGAGCGGCACGCTGCGCGTCCTGATCCGCGACGGCAGCACGGTCTCCTACCCGGCCATCGGCGGGCGCCCGATGAAGTACCGCCTTGCCGGCGTGGGCGACGCCAACGCCGACGGCCAGCCCGACCTCTTCTGGCAGAGCGGCGGCGACGCCGAGATCGACTACATGGACCAGGACGAGAACGGCAACTACTTCGTGGGCACCATGAAGCGCGCCGGCTTCTCCAACCAGCCCATCATCGACGTCCGCGACTGGAACGACGACGGCACCGTCGACTTCTGGTGCGAGAAGGGCCGCCGCAACTTCGTGATGTACGGCCAGGTGGTCGAGGGCTACATGTACAGCGCGGAGAGCCGCGACCTCGGCAACGCGCCGGGCGCGGTGATGGGGTTCGCGACGCGGTAGCCTCCGCGCGCGATGCGGCCCGTCACCATCGCCGCAACCGGCGGCCTCGGAAACCAGCTCTTCCAGCTTGCCGCGTCGATGGCCGTGGCGGATGCCACGGGACGCCGCATCGAGGTGTGCACGCGGATGTACGACCGACCGGCGGCGCGGCGCGCGTTCCTCGCCGTGCGGCGCTGGGTGCGCGGGCTGTGGACCGACTCCGACGGGCGATTCCGGCTCGACGCCATGGCGCGCGGGCCAGAGCTGCTCTCGGTGCAGCGGGGCGCGCCGGCGACCGACGCGCGCACCGACCGCGCCCGCGGATTCACGCGCGCATCGCTCAAGCAGGCGTTCCGGGATCCGGCGTTCCGCATCGCGGGCGCGCACATCCTGCGGACGCGGGCCGATGTCGAGACCGTGGTCGAAGGCCGGGCCACGATCGCCCCCGGCGACACCCCGCTCATCTCCGGCTTCGTGCAGACCGATGCCTTCGTCGCGCCCCGGATCGACGCGCTGCGCGCCGCCATCGCCCTGCCCCGCGACACGCCGTACGCCAAGCGATGGATCGACGCAACGCGCGCGCGGCCGACGGTCGGGGTGCACGTCCGACGCGGCGACTACGCCAAGCCCGCCTACCGCGACCTGTTCCCCATCGTGCCGGCCGCGTGGTACGCGCAGGCCGGCGAGCTGCTGCGCGCACGGCTCGGCGACGTGCGGTTCCTGGTGGTGACCGACGACCCGGGGTGGGTGAAGGCGAACCTGCGGCTGCCGGGCACCACGGACATCGCCTCCGGCGAGCATCCCGCGTCGCCGCTCGAGGACCTTGCCGTGCTCGCGGCGTGCGCGCACCACGTGATCGCCAACAGCACGTTCGGGTGGTGGGGCGCGCGGCTGGCCGCGGGCGACGGACACGTGGTCGCGCCCACCTGCTGGCTCCTCAGGGAGACGCCCGACCCCGACCTGCTGCCGTCATCTTGGATTCGTCTGGAGAATCCGCGGACGCGCGCGTGAGCCGGTGCGCAGCCAGCTCAATACCGCGTACGCGACGCTCCTC
>CAYTYU010000027.1:12465-14293 GCA_964440815.1 uncultured Chitinophaga sp. | reverse complement strand
CAGCCAGCTGATCGCGAGGCACGTGGCGATCAGCGCACCGGGGGCCTTCGTGGTGGCGATGCCGAAGGGGACGTTCATCAAGACGATGGAATAGAGCGCAAGCGCAGTACCGGCGATTGCGCTCGTGCGCGACTGCGTCCAAAGCCGCCACGCCAGGCCAAGAAGGAGCGCCGCGAGAAGCGCGGCCGACGGAATGCCGCCATCCACCCAGGCCTGGAGGAGGGTGCTGTGGCAGTGCTGCAGCACGCCCGTGGGCCACGATTCCAGGTACTGCCGCTCGCGTGGATCACGGGCGATCTCGACCAGCGACCACTGCGGCAGCCGGGCCGCGAACCATCCGGCGCCACCGCCGAGGATCGGGTGCTCGCGCCCGATGTCCAGCGTGGCACGGATCAGCGTGAGCCGCGCACCGGAAGCGGTTGCGATCGCGGCATCGCGCCGCCCCTCGGCACGAAGCTCGGAAGCTTGTTTGAGGGATTCCTCGACGCGCTGCCACGCCGGCGAGCGTGCCACCAGCCACGCACCTGCGAACACCGTCGCCACGCACGCAAGGGCCAGTGCCCACCTCGCCCGGCGCGCGCGCGGGAACGGGCGCAGGAACGCCACCGCAGCTCCCGCGATCGCTGCCGCCATCACCGTCCGCACCGCCAGGATCCAGACGCCCAGTGCGGCCGGCACCGCGGCCAGGATCGCGGCAGCGCGACCCATCCCGCCCATCCATCGCGCGCCCGCGACGCACAGCACGAACGCCGACACGAACTGCCACTGCGTCATGCTCAGCGCAGACAGCCCGCGCACGTCCCCGTACGTTGCCCATCCGCTGCCCTTCCAGGAGAGCACCAGGGCCACGCATGCGTGCGCCGCGCCACCCGCCGCCATCGCCCCCAGCACCAGCCACGGTCGCCCCATCACCGGCCACAGCATGAGCGGCGTGAAGAGCCACCGGTCCGGAATCGCCGACGGCGTCGACGCCCCCAGGTCCGGGCCCCACGCCGACGTGAGCGACGTCCACCCGAACCACGCCACCATCAACCACCACAGCGGATCGCGCACGGCCGGCACCCAGCACCACCAGACCTTCGGCACCCGGAGGATGGTGATCGCCAGCAGCATGCCCCAGGCGATGCCCTCGCCCGCATTCGTGATCGACTGCACGAACGCCCACAGCAGCGCAAGCGCCACGTGGATCGCATGCCCACGCGGGTCCGCGCGCTCGGCGGCAGCGAGCACCGCGCGCGGCGACCCCAAGGCACTCGGCATGCATCGACCCATCGACGGCCGGCGATGCTACGGCGCAGCGGTATCTTCCGGCCGCCGATGCACGCCCATGGGCACGACCGCGGTGCACCCGACCTCTGCGTCGTCTACACGACGAAGGACTCGATGCGCACCATTGAGCGATCGATCCGCAGCGTGCAGCCGGTCGCCCGCCGCGTGGTGGTGGTCGACTCCGGATCGACCGACGGCACGCAGGCCGCGTGCCAGGCGCTGGGTGCCGAGGTCCACCACCAGCCATGGCTTGGCTACGCGCGCCAGAAGCAGCGCGCCATCGACCTGGCCGGCGATGCTTCGTGGATCCTGCTCCTCGACAGCGACGAGATCGCCACGCCCGAGCTGGTCGAGGCGATCCGCGGCGTGCTTTCCCGTGGCGACGCGGCGGTGAACGGCTACTGGATCGCCCGGCAGTACTGGTACAAGGGCGGGCCGCTCCGGATCGCCTATCCCGACCGCGTGGTGCGGCTGGTACGCCGTGGCGCGGCACGCATGCGCGAACGGGCCGTGCACGAGGTGATGGAGATCGAGGGACGCACCGAACGCCTGCCCGGCG
>CAYTYU010000027.1:2334-12455 GCA_964440815.1 uncultured Chitinophaga sp. | reverse complement strand
GCTGGGTCTCGGTGGACGACGCGCTGCAGCGAAATCTTGCCTACGCACGCCTCGCCGCGCAGGTGCCGGGAAAGCGGAGCTCGATGCTCAAGGTGGTCACCAACGCCCCGTGGGCGTTCGTGCGGGCGTACCTGCTGCAAGGCGGGATCCTGGACGGACGGCGCGGGTTCGAGGTCTCGCTGGTCCTCGCGACGGCCACCGCGTTCAAGCACCTGGCGCTCATCGAGGCCGAGCGCGATGCATCGGCCCGCGCAGGCGATCGATGAGCACGTCCGCGTGCAGCCTCACGATCGCGTTGCTCGCCGGGACGGCCGCGGGCGACGACGCCGTCACGACCGACACCGTCGCGACCTACCGAACCCACGGCGCCGTCAGCGCGCGTCCGCAGTGCGGCTACACCGACGAGCTGCAGAACCTGCTGCCGCAGTCGGCGCGCTTTCCCGCGGGCACGTGGCGCGCGGCGGCGGCGGCGGGCATCTCCCCCGCCGTCGAGCCGAACGCCGACGCCTGCCCCACCGGCGATCGCGACGCCGCGCGCGTCACGTTCGACGCCTCGGACGTACCCACGCCAGAACGCTGGTCGTGCCTGGAGACCACGGCCACCGTCATCCCCGGAGAGACCTACACCTTCTCGTTCAGCGTGAAGGGCCCGGAGGGCGCATTCATCACCGCGCGTGGCGCCGCGGGCCGGGGCTTCTCGCGCATCCCGCTCAACGGCCGCTGGCAGCGCGTGCACCTCACCGAGGTCGCGTCGGGAACGTCCCCCACGCTCCGCATCGGACTCGGCGCCCACGACGCCGGGGAAGCGCCCGCACCGGCGCGCGTCACGGTCCTGCTCTGGGGTCCGCAGCTCATCCTCGGCCGGGGCACGGTCCCGTACCGCGCGTCCGGCGAGGTGCCGCTTCCTGCGTGGCCCCTGGCACTCGTGGCACCGGACGAAGTGCGCACCGCCTGTCCGCCGGCCGACGCTCCCCAGCCCGCCGCGACCAACCTGCTCCGATGGACAGCCGACCCGAAGCGCGCCCCCTGGATCGCCACCGGCCTCACCGGCGCGCATTCCGGCCAGGGCGCGTCGCCGATCGGCATCCGCGACGCGCACCTGCTGCAGGAATCGAAGGGCCCGGGCCCTCACGCACTCTCGCAACCGTTCGACTGCCCGGGCGCCGGACCATTCGTCGCGTCGATCTACGTCCGTCCGGGCAAGCGCGAGCACGCCGAGCTCGAGCTCAGGCTGCCGGGCGGCGAGGGCCGTGCGCGGTTCGACCTCGTCGCCGGCACCGCCATGGCCACCGGCGGCGAAGCCTCCCCCCGCATCGACCGGATCGGCACGGGGTGGCTCCGCATCCAGGTTTCGGCCAAGGCCGGCGCTGCCGGTCCGTCCGAGCTGCTCCTGCGATTGCTCGACCGCCAAGACGGCGCCGCCGAGTACGAGGGCGACGGAAGCGGCGGCCTCCTCGCCTGGGGCCCGCAGGTCGAGGCCGGTACCGAGGCAACCAGCCACATCCCGACGTTCTTCATTCCTGAGACGCGTGGTGCCGACGAGCCGCTCGCGCCCGCCGTCCGCTGACTCCGGCGATAGGATCGGGAGCGATGTCGAACGTCACCAGCCAACCGGGCGCACTCCGGAGCGCCGCGCAGGACCTCGTCGACGGCACGAGGGCCTGGGAGTCGTGGCTGACGCTCGCCTGGTACGACGTCCTGCTGCGCTACCGGCGCTCGATGATCGGGCCGCTCTGGATCACCATCAGCATGGGCATCATGCTGATGGGCATCGGACCGCTGTACTCCATGATCTTCGGCGTTCCCATGCGCCGGTTCTTCCCCTACGTGACGCTGGGGATCATCTTCTGGCAGTTCATCTCGACCACGCTCATCGACGGCTGCACCTGCATCAGCTCCGGCGGGCGATACCTCAAGCAGTCGCCGATCCCGCTGAACGAGTTCGTGTGGCGGGTGCTGGCCAAGCACGTCATCCAGCTCGCGCACCACGTGGTGCTCTTCGTGCCGGTGGCCATCTGGTCCGGGATCCCGGTAGGCATCGAGACCCTTGCCTTCGTCCCGGGATTCCTGATCCTCGCTGGCACGCTCCACGCCGGCTGCATGGCATGCGGCATCCTGTGCGCCCGCTACCGCGACGTCAACCAGGTGGTGATCAGCGTGCTGCAGATGGCCATGTTCCTGACGCCGGTGTTCTGGTACCCGGAGGGCGACGCGGCACGGTCGAGGCTGGTGGCGTGGAACCCCTGCGTCGCGCTGCTTGACGTCGTCCGCCAGCCGCTCCTCGGGGAGGCGGTCGCGCTGCGCAGCTGGGCGATCGCCGCCGGCTCCTTCGCGGCGCTCTTCATGCTCGCCACCGTGCTCGTGGCCCGGTGCCGCCAGCGGGTCGTCTACTGGATCTAGGCCATGGTGCGCGTGCAGCTGGACCGAGTCTCGATCGACCTGCCCGTGCTCGGGCGCCAGGCGTCGTCGCTGAAGCAGACGATCATCTCGACCGCGACCGGCGGCGCACTCGGGGTCAAGGGTGGCGTCGCCATCGTGAGCGCGCTGCGGGAAGTGACCCTCGACCTGCGCCAGGGCGACCGCCTTGGCGTGGCTGGGCACAACGGTGCGGGCAAGACGACGCTGCTGCGCGTCCTCTCGGGGGCGTACCCGCCGACTCGGGGCACGCGCACCGTCGTCGGGCGCGTGGCCACGCTCATCGACCCGGCGCTCGGCATCGAGCCCGATGCCACCGGGATCGAGAACATCCTCCTCCGCGGACTGGTGCTGGGCCGTTCACGGCAGGAGATCGCCCGCGCCAGGCCCGACATCGCCGAGTTCAGCGGCCTCGGCGACTTCCTGGCCATGCCGGCGCGCACCTACTCCAGCGGCATGCTGATGCGGCTGGCCTTCTCCATCACCACGGCCTTCCCGGCCGACATCCTGCTGATGGACGAATGGCTGTCGGTGGGCGATGCCGCGTTCCGAGACCAGGCCGAGGCCCGGATGCGGGACATGGTCGCGCGGTCCGGGATCCTGGTCCTCGCCTCGCACTCGCCCTCGCTCATCGAGCGCGAGTGCACGCGCTGCATCACGCTGGAGCATGGGCGCGTGGCGACGGACGCGCCGGTGCAGCCGAAGCCCACGCCGCCACCAGCCCAAAGCGCAGCCAGACCCCGGCCGTCACCAGCCACATGAGCGGCGCGGGATACGACTGGCCGAAGTGCTTGCGGTAGAAGCGGATCATCCCGCGGTGCTTGTGCAGCTCGACCGCCACCGGGGTGCGGCGCGAGCACGCGCCACGCGCATGCCAGACGCGCGCGCCGGGCACGAAGCGGACGCGCCACCCGCGCTGGCGGAAGCGCATGCACCAGTCGAGATCCTCGCAGTGGAGGAAGAAGTCCTCGTCCAGCAGGCCGACGTCGTCGATGGCGCGGGTGCTGGCCATCATGCATGCGCCGGACACGGCCTCGACGTCGACCGGGCCGTCCGGCAGCGGCGAGTTCATCAGGTGGAAGTCGGGGAAGGCCTGCGGCCACCAGCGGCCGAGCCGCCACAGGCCGAAGGCGCGCAGGAAGGCACGCCAAGGCGTGGGCACCGCGCGGCGCGAGCCGCCTTGCTCGGCGCCGTCGTCGCCGAGGAGCAGGCCGCCGGACATGCCGGCGTCCGGAATTGAGTGGAGCTCATCCCGCAGGGCCGCCACCGCACCGGGCTCGCATACCGCGTCCGGATTCAGCATCAGGATCGCGCCGAACGTGGCCCAGTCGGCCTGCGAGCGGAGCAGGCGGATGCCCTCGTTGCAGCCGACGGAGAAGCCCCCGTTCGAGGCGCGCCGCACGATCGACAGGCGGGCATCGCGCCCGAAGCGGTGCTCGAGCGCCTCGATGCTGCCGTCCGAGGAGGCGTTGTCGACCACCACCACGCGCGCCGCCTGCGGGAGGACGGCCTC
The DNA here is from genome assembly GCA_964440815.1 of uncultured Chitinophaga sp. Lineage (GTDB taxonomy): Bacteria > Planctomycetota > Phycisphaerae > Phycisphaerales > SM1A02 > UBA966. The sequence goes on along the minus strand of CAYTYU010000027.1, from coordinate 8,527 downwards.
CACGCTCTCCGTGAGCAGCGGGCCTGCGTTGAAGTTGACGATGATGGCCGCAACCACGGGGACGCTCGGAGCCCGGAAGGGCACAGAGGGTAGCAGCGACGGCATCATGCGCACGCCGGGCGCGCCTGGCATCCCTGGCGTGCCGATCGCTACCCTGCACCTCCCGACGCATCGACGTACATGGACAGGAAGGGCATCATCCTCGCCGGCGGCGCCGGCACGCGTCTCCACCCGGCCACGCTCGCGGTGTCGAAGCAACTCCTGCCGGTGTTCGACAAGCCGATGGTCTATTACCCGCTCACGACGCTGATGCTCGCGGGAATCCGGCAGGTGCTCGTCATCTCGACGCCGCAGGACACGCCCCGGTTCGAGCAGCTCCTCGGGGACGGCCGTGCGTGGGGCATGGACATCTCCTATGCGGTGCAGCCCTCTCCCGACGGCCTCGCGCAGGCGTTCCTGATCGGCGAGCGGTTCCTGGGCGGCGCACCGTCGGCGCTGGTGCTCGGCGACAACATCTTCCATGGCCACGACCTGCCGGGGCTGCTCGCCCGCGCCCATGGCCGCCGTGACGGCGCCACCGTCTTCGCCTATCACGTGCAGGACCCGGAGCGCTACGGCGTCGTGGAGTTCGGCGTCGATGGACGCGCCGTGAGCCTGGAGGAGAAGCCGCGCGCACCGAAGTCGAGCTACGCCGTCACCGGGCTCTATTTCTACGACGGGCACGTGGTCGAGCTGGCCAAGGGCCTCCGCCCATCGGCCCGGGGCGAACTGGAGATCACCGACCTGAACCGCCTGTACCTGGAGCGCGGCGCGCTGAACGTGGAGGTCATGGGCCGCGGCTATGCGTGGCTCGACACCGGCACGCACGAGTCGCTCCTGGAGGCCGGGCAGTTCATCGCCACGCTCGAGCACCGCCAGGGCCTGAAGGTTGCCTGCCCCGAGGAAGTGGCGTTCCGAAACGGCTGGATCGGGCGCTCGGACCTCGAGGCGCTCGCTGCCCCGCTCGCGAAGAACGGCTACGGCCGCTACCTGATGCAGGTGCTGCGGGAGACGCTGCACTGATGCAGGCGCACCGGCTCGAGATCCCGGATGTCATCGTCCTGGAGCCCCGCGTCTTCGGCGATGACCGCGGGTTCTTCTTCGAGAGCTTCAGCGAACGCTCGTTCCGCGAGGCGGTGGGCATCGACGTCCGCTTCGTCCAGGACAACCACTCCCGCTCGGCGCGCGGGGTGCTCCGCGGACTGCACTACCAGCTGGCGCCGAGCGCACAGGGGAAGCTGGTGCGCGTGGTGCGCGGCGCGGTGTTCGACGTCGCGGTCGACCTGCGGCGCGGTTCCCCCACGTTCGGGCGATGGGTGGGGGCGGAACTGTCGGAGGCGAACCGCCGGCAGCTCTGGATCCCGGAGGGCTTCGCGCACGGCTTCCTGGCGCTTGAGGACGGCACCGAGGTGCTCTACAAGGCCACGGCGTTCTATGACCCGGCGCGCGAGCGCGGCATCCGGTGGGACGACGATCGCCTCTCGATCCGATGGCCCGACGTCGGCCACGTGGCCGTGTCGGCCAAGGACGCGGCGGCGCCTGGGTTCATCCAGGCGGAGCCGGTGGCCTGAGCGCCGCGGCACCGCATGCGCAGCTCGGTCGTCATCATCACGTACCAGACCGAGCCCGGCGAGGTGGATGCGTACGCGGGCCTCGCCGCACAACGCACCCCGCCGGACGAGGTCGTGGTGCTCGACAACGGCGGGCCGTGCGCCGCCCCCGCGCCGCCTGCAGGGGCCAGGCAACTCCCATCGCCCGGCCGCAACCTCGGCTTCGCCATCGGATGCAACCGAGCGGCGGCGGCGACCCAGGGTGACTGGATCGTCTTCCTCAACCCAGACGCGCGGCCTGCGCCTGACTGGATCGAGGCGCTGGACCGGGCGCAGCGCGCCCTTCCGGGCGTGGCCGCAATCGGCAGCCTGCAGCGGATGGACGACGCGGACGGCCGTCTCGATGGCGTCGGCGACGCCTACCACGTCAGCGGACTCTGCTGGCGACAGGGCTACGGCAAGGTGCTCGCGCCCGATCGAATCGCAAGCGAGGCGTCGCGTGCCTTCGCCGCATGCGCCGCCGCCGCCGCCTACCGACGCGACGCCTTCATGGCACTCGGCGGCTTCGACGAGGACTTCTTCTGCTACTGCGAGGACGTCGACCTGTCATTCAGGATGCGGCTGCGTGGACTGGACGTCGCCATCGCCTGCGACGCGGTCGTCACGCACCGCGGCAGCGTCTCGTCCGGTGGCCGACGCAGCGATTTCGCGCTCTACCACGGCCACCGGAACATGGTCTGGGTGTTCGTGAAGAACGTGCCCGGATGGCTGTTCTGGGCGCTGCTTCCGCTGCATCTGATGGCCAACCTGGCCACCATCGTCCGGTTCACGGTTCAGGGCCGCGGCGGCGTCATCCTGCGTGCCAAGCGCGACGCCATCCGCGGCCTGCCGCGGATGTGGGCCAAGCGCCGACAGATCCAGCGCGAGCGCACGGTGTCGGCGTGGTCGATCCTGCGGCGGATGCGGTGGAGCCTCGTCCGCTAGCGGACGATCTCGGCCACCACGCCGGGCAGCAGGTCGTGCCAGTCCGGCAGCGCGATCCCCAGCGCGCGTTCGATCCGGTCGACGCACAGCCGCGAGTTTGGCGGCCGGCGCGCGGGGGTCGGGAAGTCGCTCGTCGGAATGGCCACCACCCGGTCCGACGGGCAGCTCAGCGACACGCCGCGCGCCTCGGCGGCGCGCAGCGCGGCCGTCGCCACGCCGTGCCACGTGGTCTCGCCACGCGGGCAGACGTGGAAGGTCCCGACCACGCCCGCGTCGCCCGCCGCGAAACGAGCGATGGCGGCAGCCGTCACGTCCGCAAGCAGCGCTGCCGGCGTCGGTGCCCCGTACTGGTCGTGCACCACGCGCAGGTCGTCGCGCTCGCTCGCCAGGCGCAGCATGGTGCACACGAAGTTGTGGCCGCGGGCGGCGTAGACCCAGCTCGTCCGCAGGATGAGGTGGCGGCAGCCGCTTCCGGCGATCGCCTGCTCGCCCGCCAGCTTGCTGGCACCATAAACGCCGAGTGGTCCCGTCGGGTCGTCCTCGCGCCAGGGACGAGAGCCGGACCCGTCGAACACGTAATCGGTCGAGTAGTGCACCAGCAGGGCGCCGCGCTCTGCCGCGCTCCGCGCCAGCACGTCGACGGCTTCGGCGTTCACGCGGAACGCCAGCGCGCGCTCGGACTCGGCGCGGTCCACGGCGGTGTACGCCGCGGCGTTGACGATCACTTCGGGCCGCACCTCGCGCACGACGGGCGGCAGCGATTCCGGGCGCGACAGGTCGGCAACCGCCCGATCGAGCGCCAGCACGTCGCCCAGCGGCGCAAGCGCTCGCTGCAGCTCCCCGCCCACCTGCCCGTTCCTGCCAAGGACAAGGATCCTCATGGCGCGTACTGCGTGGCCACCCACTGCCGGTACTCCCCGCTCGTGACCTGCCGCACCCACTCGGCGTGGTCCAGGTACCAGCGCACCGTCTTGCGCAGCCCGCTCTCGAAGGTCTCCTCCGGCCGCCAGCCAAGCTCCGCCTCGATCTTCCGTGCATCGATCGCATAGCGCCGGTCATGCCCCGGGCGGTCCTTCACGAACGTGACCTGCTCGGCGTACGAACCGCCGCCGGCACGCGGCCGCTCGCGGTCGAGGATGTCGCACAGCGTGCGCACCACCTCCAGGTTCGGCTTCTCGTTCCAGCCGCCAACGTTGTAGACCTCGCCCACGCGCCCGGCCTCCAGCACCCGGCGCACCGCGCGGCAGTGGTCGCGCACGTAGAGCCAGTCGCGCACCTGCTGTACGTCGCCGTAGATCGGCAGCGGCTTGCCGGCCAGGGCGTTGTGGATGCAGAGCGGGATCAGCTTCTCCGGGAACTGGTACGGACCGTAGTTGTTCGAGCAGTTGGTGGTCACCACCGGCAGCCCATAGGTGTGGTGGTACGCGCGCACCAGGTGGTCCGAGGCGGCCTTGCTCGCCGAGTACGGGCTGTTCGGCTCGTAGCGGTGGGTCTCGGTGAATGCCGGGTCGCCCGGGCCGAGCGATCCGTACACCTCGTCCGTGCTCACGTGCAGGAAGCGGAATGCCGACTGGACCGCCGCCGGCAGCCCGGCCCAGTACGCGCGCGCGCATTCAAGCAGCCGGAACGTGCCGACGATGTTCGTCTGGATGAAGTCCTCCGGCCCGTGGATCGACCGGTCGACGTGGCTCTCGGCCGCGAAGTTGACGATGGCCGTCACCTGGTGACGGTCCAGCAGGCCGGCCACCAGGTCGCGGTCGGCGATGTCCCCGTGCACGAAGACGTGCCGTGCGCCGGCCGGCAGGCCATCCAGGTTGCGGAGGTTTCCCGCGTAGGTCAGCGCGTCCAGCGTGACCACCGCCCCGCCACCGGACTCACACGACTCCCGGACGAAGTTGCTGCCGATGAAGCCGGCGCCGCCGGTGACCAGGATGCTCATAGGCCCATGACCTTCATCACCCGTGCGTTCACCGCACGCGAATCAAACTCCCGCTCCGCACGCACGCGCGCCGCCGCGCCCATGCGCGCCGCCAGCGTGCGGTCCTCCAGGAACTGCTCCAGCGCCACGGCCAGCGCCGCCGGCGCCCCGGGCGGCACCAGCGTGCCGCTCTCGCCATCGACGATGGTCTCGCGGCAGCCTGGCACGTCGGTGGTCACGACGGCGCGGCCGGTGGCCATCGCCTCCAGGATCGCCATCGGCATGCCCTCGCGGTAGCTCGGCAGCACGAACACCGTGCACGCGGCCAGCGCCGGGCGAACGTCTTCCAGCCGCCCCAGGTGCTCCACCATGCCGCCGCGCGTCCACTGCTGCAGGTCCGCCGCGGACACTGCGGAGGGATTCGAGTCCAGCATCCCCGCGATGCGGAAGCGGAAGGTTGATTCGTCGGTGCGCAGCGACCGCAGCGCACGCGCGGCTTCCACGAAGTCCAGCAGCCCCTTGTCGCGCAGCAATCGCCCGGCGAAGAGGAACGTGGTGATGCCGGACGCAGCCTCGAGCGGCACATGAGGGAAGTGCGCGAGGTCGACGCCGGACCCCGGAATCCGGTGCACGTCGCGCACCCCGGCCAGCAAGCCCAGGTGCTCGAAGAACTGCCGGTCATCGTCGTTCTGGAAGATCACCGACCCGGCCATCGGAAGCGCCCGCCGGTAGAGCCGCATCGCCACAGTCGCCAGCACGCGCGCCTTCAGGTCGGTGCTGGTGAACGCGTAGCCCAGCCCCGTGACCATCGCGCTGATGTGTCGCACCCCCGCGCGACGCGCAGCCGGCACGGCATGGAAGATCGGCTTTGGGTTGTATGCAAGCACCGCGTCCGGGCGCTCGCGGCGCATGAAGTCGCCGTAGAAGGAGCGCGCCGCCAGCTCCGCCACGAAGTTGGTGCCGGTGCGGTCAAGCGGGCTCTCCACGAGCCGCGCGCCGAGGGCCTGAAGCCCCGCCTCCACCCCCGCACGAGCCTCCACCGAAGGCGGCGGCACGCACACGACCACCTCATGCCCAGCATCGCGCAGGGCGCGGATCAGCGAGCCGCGCAACTTCACCACCAGGTCGCCAAATCCGCCGATGAGGGCCACGCGTGCCATGGCGGTGTTTTACTGCGCTGCCACGCCCAGCGCCGCCACCGCCGCCGCATGCAGCGCCGGCGACGCACACAGCACTCCCTCCGCCGATTCCAGGCGCCGGCCCTCGGCGAAGGAAAGCGGCCGGCCGCGCAGGTCGGTGACCGTGGCGCCGGCTTCCTCGGCGATCAACGCACCGGCCGCGTGGTCCCAGATCCACTCCCGGTAGGTTCGGTCGGGGCTCGAGCGCACATAGACGTCCGCGTCACCGCGTGCCACTAGCCCGTACTTCGCCTGGCTGTCGACGCGCACGGCCGACACCGGCCCGAGCGTCGCCAGCGCGGCCTCGATCGAGTCAGTGGTGCTATGCGCGCGCTCGACGCTGCCGGCGAGGCGGATTGGAGCGCCCGGACGCCACGCATTCGCCACGACGCGCGCCCACGGCCCGCCATCGAGCGCCGCCTGCATCGCCCCGGCGCCGCGCGCGGCCGCGACCACCACGCCCGCGCCGACGCCATCGCCCTGCCCTCCCAGCCGCGGCAACCCCAGTACGCCGATCACTGGCA
>CAYTYU010000027.1:0-2324 GCA_964440815.1 uncultured Chitinophaga sp. | reverse complement strand
CAGCGCGATTGCAAACTGCCCGCCACGCAGGTAGCCCTTCGTGCCGTCCAGCGGGTCGATCATCCAGCAGCGTCCGCGCGCCGGCGTCGGTGCATCGGTCGCAAGCAGCCCGCGCACGGACGCAGGCGAGACCCCCGCATCGACGGCACGCACGGCCCGCACCACCAGGTCCCAGAGCGGTCCGCCGCCCAGTGCATCCACGTCTTCGGCGCTCTCTTCCGCCACGATCGCCGCATGCGCCCCGTCCGCCGCGCGCAGCGCTTTCACGATCACGGCCTGGCTGGCCAGGTCCGCCACAGTTGCCGGCCCACGGCCGCCCTTCTCCACCACGGCCGCCGCCGCAAATGACGCCGGATCACCCAGCCGCGCCACCGCCAACGCCGCCGCCCGCACGGCGGCGACGGCGCGCTCCAGGTCGCGCGCACGACGGTCGTCCATCAGCGCTTGCGATAGCGGCCTTCAGTGCCGCGCTTGCCGTTCGATTCCAGCGCCGGCGCCACCTTCTTGCCGTCGCGCTTGTAGCCAAGCACCAGGCGCCGGAAGGCGGAGTTCGCGGCCTTCGGGTCAAGGCCCGCGGCCTTGCAGATCTGCTCCTTGGTGCTCCAGGCGGAGGGCAGCGAGGACATCAGCTTCGCCGTCATGGCGTCCACCTCGGAGCTCGGGGCGCGCACGCGCTGGCGCGCGCCGACCGCGGCGCCGCCGCGCGCGCCCTTGCGGTACTGGTTCCACGCCGCGCGCGCGCTGCCGGCCAGCTCGCTCGACAGCTCGCGCAGCGCGCCCAGCAGGCCGTCATGCTCGGTGAGCAGCTGGTCGTACTTCGAACGAAGCGAACGCAGGTCCTTCACCTCCGCGGCCAGCGCGCGGATGTCGTGCGAGATCATGCGCGCCTTGCGGGCGCGGCGCGCCGGGGCGCGCTTGGAGGCGGACTTGGACGGACGTTCGGAGGTCTTGGTCATGTGCATTGCCTTGCAGTCGATATGAAGTGCAAAGGGAAGAGAATAGCAGGACTCCCATGACGGCTCCATGCCACCGGGCCCCCAATTCCCCTCACGCGCCGCGCAGAATCGCGGCAACCAGCCGATTGAGGCAATCTTCCTCGCCGGAAGCGTCCGTCCGAAGGTGGAGTTCCGGACGTGCCGGCGGCTCATAGGGATCGTCGATGCCGGTGAACCCCGCCAACTGCCCCGCGCGCGCCCGCGCATAGAGGCCCTTTGGGTCGCGCTGCTCAAGCACCGCCACCGGCGCATCCACGAAGACCTCCAGGAACCCGATCCCGTGCGCCGCATGCCGCGTCCGCACGCGGTCTCGATCCGCGGCATACGGGCTGATGAGCGCCACCACCGGGATGACGCCTGCGCCTGCCAGCAGCAGCGCCGCCTCCCCCGCGCGACGCACGGCCTCGGCGCGTCCCTCGGGACCGAAGCCGAGGTTCGCGTTCAGGCCCTCGCGAAGGACGTCGCCGTCGAGGCACGCGGCGCGGTGGCCTTGCGAGACAAGCGTCCGCACCGCGGCGGACGCCAGCGTGCTCTTGCCGGCGCCAGAGAGTCCGGTGAGCCAGGTCGTGATGGGGCGTGCACCCTGCATCGACCCGATGCTAGACGCGGTGACCCTCACCCACCCCCAATCACCGACATCACGAACGCCCCGACATCGCGCCAGGACATCCCGTCCCGCCCCGCCGCCGGGTCGCCGGGATCTCCGCCGTAGACGACGCGACCCGTCGCCGCGGCCGGGTCCGGCATGCTGTCGATCACCGATCGCACGCCGCGCATCCACTCGTCTTGGTAGGTCCGCCCGCTCTTGATCTCGAGCACGGTCATCCGGCCGCCGATGTCGATCAGCAGGTCCGCCTCGGAACCGCGGGAGTCGCGCCAGTGGAAGAGCCGCCCTCGCTCCCCGAGCGCCGCCTGCGCCTTCATGGCCTCGCCGACCACCCAGGACTCGAACAGCGGGCCGCGCAGCGGATGCTCCTGCACGTGCTGCGGCGAGCGAAGACCCAGCAGGTGGCACGCAAGCCCCGTATCGACGAAGTGCAGGCGCGGCGCCTTGACCAGGCGCTTGCGCACGTTGCCATGCCAGGCGGGCAGCAGCCGCACGATGAACGTGGCCTCGAGGACCGAAAGCCATGCACGTGCCGTGGGCTGGGTGATGCCCGCATCAGCAGCGAGCGACGCGGCGTTCAGCAGCTGGCCGGTGCGGCCTGCGCAGAGCGCCAGGAACCGCTGGAACGCCGTCAAGTCCCCGACGTTCAGCACGCGGCGAACGTCGCGCTCGACGTAGGTGCCGACGTAGGAGCCAAGCCATGCCGGTGGGTCCGCGCCGCG